>DASUEE010000095.1:0-4707 GCA_036275235.1 Acidimicrobiales bacterium
TGACCTCCCCCAGAGCCGTTCTCGACGCCACCCCCCGGACCAACCGGGATGACCATGCAACCCTGGGACCTCAGCCCCGTGGTGGATCCACGGCGCCGATGTCCCTTACATGAGTCGAAGGTGCAGCGCCCCAGGTTCTCTGCCGCTCTCATACGGGGTGCGGCTCTCGGTTGAGGGTCGCGTAGTGAGCCTGCTCGTACTCGACGACCGCCGTCGCCAGAACTTCGACCGCCACGCCGCCTACGTGGTCGTCGCCTTCGTCGCCGGAGGCTGACGCCGCTGGCCGACGTACCATGGTGGACGTGAGTGACGCCGTCCGACCCTCGGGCGAGGCCCCGCACGGGACCTCGCTGCTGCCAGCTGATCTGACCAACGATCAGCTCGACGCGGCCCCGGTGCTCGACTCGATCGACGCCTTGCTGATCGAGGAGCTCTCCGAGGACGAAGACGACGCGTTCGCCGCCGCACTCGAGTCGTGAGGATCCTCGTCGACACCGGCGTCTTCAGCGCGTCCATCAGCCGACGCCGCCGGGCCCGCTTCGAGCCCCAGGTCGGTCTCATGGCCGGCAATCAGATCTTCCTCGCCGCCGTCACCGTCGCTGAGCTCCGCTACGGCGCCCTCGTCGCCGGCTGGGGAGACCAACGTCGTCAGCGGCTGGAGCAGTCGATCGCTGCGACCACGGTCGTCCCAGTGAGCGATTCCCTACTGACCACCGCCGCGGAGCTCCGTCACGCGTGCCGCCAGGTCGGACATGCACTCCACGAATCGGTCCACGCCAACGACCTGTGGATTGCGGCTTCCGCAGTTCACATCGGTGAGCCGCTCCTCACTGCCGACGCTGTCTTCGACGACGTCCCCGGGCTCAACATTCACCGATAGAGGTCGCCGGCCGAGCGTTCTGGGGCGACATTCGGGGACGCGTCTTCGGCCTGTGGCGGTCCGGCACCTTCGTGACGCGTCCCACGCAGATATGCGCGTGCGATAGGGGGCGTTCGACCCCAGCGCGATCGGCCCCTCGGTGCGGCCTGCGCGATGACGGTCGGGCCAGGGCCACTCACGGTTGGACGACGAAGAAGCCTCGCACTCGTGGCCCGTTGTCCTCGATGGGGGCGACGACGGCGCCGCCGTGACGGAAGGGTTTGCCGAGTCGCTGTGCCGGCTCGGTCCTTCGCACGTTGACGGGCTCGGTGCCGAGTTGGTACAGGCCGGATCCGGCGCCGGGACACGTGAAGACGGTGAGGACCTCGCCCTCCAGTACGGCTGGCTCGTGCGCCTCTGCCCACGGCTGGTCAGTGTCCATGGGGCTTGTAGAGCAGCCGTCGAGCCCTGGTCCCAGGAGGGTCGACCAGGCCTTCCCGTCGTCGGAGCGCACGACCCACGCCAACGGTCCGCCGCCGGCCGGGATGAAGCCGTCGATGGTCCCGATCCAGCCCCCGTCCGGGAGTGCACCGAGGGACGAGAACCCGGAGATCGCGCGGTGTGGATCTCGATCCAGGGGCTCCTCGAAAATGGCGTCGGCCCACGTGCGCCCGCCGTCGAGCGACACCTCGACGCCCCGTACGGTGAGTGCGCCCGCCTCGATCGAGGGATTGCAGTGTCCACGCGGGGTCGGTTCGCTGTGCGCGCAGTCCGGGTCAGCGATGGTCCACGGGCCAGCAGGGCCCGGGGCCTCGATCAGGACGTTCGCGAACCCACGTGACGTCTCGCCCGAGAAGCTCACGAGCGCACGCGCCCGACCGTCCTGGGTGATCCACGGTTCACCGGTCAGCCCGGCAGACTCGCCCTCCGAGACCGTGAGCCTCGCGACCGGCGCTTCCTCCCACGACTGGGCTCCGTCGACGCTGTGCACCACCACGACACCGCCGTCTCGTTGCACGACACTGACCAGCGCGTCGCCGATCGGGTGGAGCCGGCCGGCGGAGCTGTTGCCGGCGAACGTCCCTATCGGCCCACCTCGCCAGCCGGTGCCGTCCGGCGAAGACCACGCCCAGAGGCTCACCTCGCTGAGCGTGGCCCTGGCCGCAGACACGACGACCTGCTCGTCGTGAGGTTGCACGTGCCAGTAGGTCGGCTCTGTCGTCGACGGCTTCGGCCCGTCGGGCAGCTCCACCCAGTCCCACGGGTCTCCAGGTGACGGGGACCGGAGGATCCCGCTGCCCCACGGGGACCCGTTCGTCGCCCCGACCGCGAACATGACGTCGTTCACGCTCACCACCGGTGCGAGCACGGTCGTGTCCCCAGGCGTTGCTCCGGCGGACAGCTCCTCGACGCCAAGGGCCGCCCCACGTTCGTCCCGCGACGATCCACGTTTCGACTCCGAGCTGCCGCACCCGGACGCCACGAAGGTGACGACGAGCAGGAGAGCGACAACGCAACGGGACCTGACCACAACGCAACCGTACGCGGCATCCTCCCAGAGCCCCCGGGCCGGCGATCACGATCCGTCCCCCGCCCGGCGTGGTGCAGCCCGGCACCGCCCCCTACCGGTTGATCGGTGTGCTGCACCGGCGACACGGCCCACACGACGACGAGCGCTACCGGCCCGTAAGTCCGGGGCCTACCCGAAGAAGTCCCCCTCCATTTGGCACTCGGCCGCGCCGTCGCCAGTCCGCCCTTCGCGCTTGAAGCAGTCCTCCCGGCGTTGGTCCCCCCGGTACTGCCACAGCACCAGAGCGAGAGCCACGACCGTCAGGGTCCCGAACACCACTGCGAGGAGGATCCACATGAAACGTTCCCCCCGGCGCCGCACCTCAGCATTCTCCCCCAGCCGGTTGGCCGGGACCTGCCGCCGAACGAAGCCTCTTTCTGTCAAGGGCGGGTTTCCGAGCGCGTCGAAGCAGCCCTCGACAAAGGGGCGTACGGTTGCTGGTGGCCCGGGTGTGACTTCTCCGAAGAGCCGGCCTTCAGGATGGCGAGCCGGTCACGCTGGATTCAGAGTCGTTCCTGTCTGTCCACCCGGGCCTCTGATCAGCGGCGGCCGAGATCGACCTGCAGCTGGCGCCACACGGCGTCGGACACGCGGCGCTTGAGCGCTCGGAGGGCTTCCTTCTTCGTCTTTCCCTCGGCGAGCTTGCGGTCGTAGAACACGCGCCCGGGGGTGCCGGCGTTGCGGATCTGGGTGACGGCGATGAGGTGCATGGCGTGGTTCAGCTTCCGGTTCCCGCGAGGGTTCAACCGGTGCCGGGCCTTCGGGCCCGACGAGGCCTCGACGGGCGCGGTGCCGTTGTAGGCAGCGAACTGGTCCTTGGTCACGAACCGGGCCGGATCACCCGTGTATCCCAGGATCAGTGCGGCCACGATCGGCCCGACGCCGTACACCTCGAGCAGCGTCGCCCCCGACGCGTCGACCGCGTCGGCGATGCGGCGGCGGAGCTCGACGAGCTCGCGATCACAGTGACGCCGCTCGCTGAAATTCCCCAGGGTTGCTCGCTGAAGTTCCCCACCCCGGAGGCGGGTGAACTCTAGGCGGGTCCTCCTTCGGTGAGCTTGCGGTTGCGGGCTCGGTGGGCGCGCATGCGGTAGCTGTCGCCGGTGATGTTGAACACGACGGAGCGGTGCAGGAGCCGGTCGAGCATGGCGGCGGCGATGGTGGTGTCGTCGAAGATGTCGCCCCAGCTGGCGACGCCTCGGTTGGTGGTCAGGATGATCGACCCGTTCAAGTAGCGCTGGGAGATGACCTGGAACAGGGCGTTTGCGTCCTCGGCGGGCATGGGCAGGTAGCCGAGCTCGTCGACGATCAGCACCGACGGTCCCTTGAAGAACCGCATGGTGTTCGCCCAGCGTCCCTCGACCGCAGCCTTCCGACACCTTGCGGCGAGGTCGGCGGCGGTGCAGTAGTAGGTGCGCAGGCCGGCGTCGACGGCGGCGTGTCCGAGGGCGATGGCGAGCATGGTCTTGCCGACGCCGGGTGGGCCGATGAACAACACGTTGGTGGCGTCATCGGCGTAGCGGCACGTGGCCAGGTCCCGGATCAGGGCGGCGTCGACGGAGGGTTGGGCGTCGAAGTCGAAGTCCTCGATCCGCCAGGGGGCGGGGAAGTTCGCGAACCGCAACCGGCCGGCGTGGCGGCGGGCTTCGGTGGCGTCGACCTCGACGTCGAGGAGCCGGGCCAGGAACTCGGTGTGGCTCAGCTTCTCTTTCGCGGCGGCGTCGAGCTCGCCGGGCAGCGCTTCGGCGGCAGCGGTGAGCTTGAGGTAGGCGAGGTGGCTTCGCAGCTGCTGGTAGATGGTGTCGGTGCGGCTCATCCGACACCGCCTTCGCCCTCGACCAGACGCCGGTAAACGTCGAGATCGATCACCGGATCGGCAGCGGCGGCCTCGCCGACGAGTTCGGCGGCCAGCGCCAACGCGGCATCCGAGGGCGGCCGGTTCACCTTCCGACGACACGGCTTGTCGGTGTTGAACGCGTCGAGCACGACGTTCTCGAGCGCGGCGGTGTGCTCGGGCAGCCGGACCGTCTGTTGGGCGCCACGGGGCGCGAGGCGGTGCACGCACACCTGCCGGCCCTGGGCCCACAGGGTGATGGTGGGTTCGCCGAGTCGCCAACGAATCTGGACGTGCCCGCCGACGAGTCCGGGTGGGACCGAGTAGCGGTTCCCCCACAACGACACGAGCGCGTTCGCCGCCACGGTGCGGACCTCGACGACCTCGGCCGGGAACGGGACCGGCGGCAGGCCGAGCAGCGGTTCGGCCGCAGCAAGCTCAGCG
>DASUEE010000096.1:0-3176 GCA_036275235.1 Acidimicrobiales bacterium
GGTGCGTCGTCGAGAGGCACGGCGTGGGTGTGGAACGTCTCGACGCCGAGCGGGTCGTCGTCGGTGAGCAGCGGGAGGATGTCGGGCACCCAGCGCTTGACGTTGGCCTGGCCCATCCGCAGCTGGATCTGCTTGTCGAACATCGTCATCATCGGCAGCGGGTCGGCCTCGCCGCCGTAGACCCCGCTGAGGGAGATGGTTCCACCCCGGCGGACGATGTCGATGGCGGCGGTGAGCGCGGCCAGGCGGTCGACGCCGGCCCGGTTCATCAGCGCCCGGCCCAGCACGTCGGGGAGCAGGGCGGTCAGCTTGTGCATCGCCTCCGCCGTGCCCGACCCGTGGGCCTCCATGCCGACGGCGTCGATCACGGAGTCGGGGCCCCGACCGCCCGTCAGCTGGCGGACCGCGTCGCCGAGGTCGTCGCACGCCTCGAGGTCGATGGCCTCCACACCGTGGGCCGCCGCCCGCTCCAGCCGCTCGGGCACGAGGTCGACGCCGATGACGCGGTGCCCCCGGTGCCGGGCGATGCGGGTGGCCATGTCGCCGATGGGGCCGAGGCCGAGGACGGCCACCGTGCCGCCGTCGGGGATCCCCGCGTACTCGACGGCCTGCCACGCGGTGGGAAGGACGTCGGACAGGTAGACGAAGCGCTCGTCGGGCGGGCCGTCGGGGACCTTGATGTGGGTGAAGTCGGCGTGCGGCACCCGCAGGTACTCGGCCTGGCCGCCCGCCACCTGCCCGTAGAGCTTCGTGTAGCCGAAGAGGGCGGCGCCCTTGCCCTGCTCGCGGACCTGGGTGGTCTCGCACTGGGTGTACAGCTGCAGGTCGCACATGAAGCACGAGCCGCAGGAGATCTGGAACGGGATCACCACCCGGTCGCCGGGACGCAGGTTCGTCACCCCGGCGCCGACCTCCTCGACGATGCCCATGGGCTCGTGCCCGAGGACGTCGCCGGCATCCATGAACGCCCCGAGCACCTCGTACAGGTGCAGGTCGGAGCCGCACAGGCCGGTGGTGGTGATCCGGACGATCGCGTCGGTGGGCTCCTCGATCCGGGGATCGGGGACGTCCTCGACCCGGACGTCGCGCTTGCCTTGCCAGGTGACTGCTCGCATCGTCGATCCCTGCCCGGGGTCGGGCGGGAGCAGACGGCGCAGGTGCCTACGACCGCCCGAGGCGAGGGGCGAGCTCCTCGACGAGCGCGTCGATCTCCCGGGCGCAGGCGACGAACACCTCGGTCTCGCCGCCGCCGGGGTCGACGACCTCCTCCCAGTCCTCCAGCTCGACCTCGTCGAGACCGAGGGCGGCGACCTGGTCGGCGAGGACGTCGCCGTCCGGGAGGTCACGCACCAGGCGGCGGAGGGTGGCGGTGCGCGGCGCCGCGTCCGGGTGCGTTCGGCGCACCCACGCGACGTGCTCGGGGGCGAGCCCCACCACCAGCGTGGCGGCGTCGATCTCGTCCGGTCCCGCCTGCCGGCTCGCGTGGTGGGGGATCGGGTGCCCGACGTCGGCGATGGCGGTCCGGGTGCGGATGCTCATCGGCTGCCCGTCCACCACGAGCGTCCCGGCGGTGTGCACCTCGAGATCGGGGCGGCGAGCCCGCAGGCTGACGGCGGCCATGACCGACCGTGCCGCGTTGCCGGTGCACAGGACGAGGACGTCGACCACCCTCGGATCCTGGCACCACCCCGGTTCTGGGGTGCGAATCCCCCGCCATTCGAGGGGATCGGTATCCCAGAACGGTCACGGGCGGTGGACCTCGACGGCGGTGGTGACGGCGTCGAGGACGTCGAGGTCGACCTCGACGCCGATGCCGGGGCCGGTGGGCACGCGGATGGTGCCGTCGGGTTCGAGGACGGCCGGCTCGGTGACGATGTCCTGGCGCCAGTAGCGGGCCGCCGCCGAGATGTCGCCGGGCAGCGTGAAGCCGGGGAGCGCGGCGAGGGCGAGGTTGGCGGCGCGGCCGATGCCCGTCTCCAGCATCCCGCCGTGCCAGAGCGGCACGCCGGCCGACACGCAGCGGTCGTGCATCCGCCGGGCGGCGAGGTGGCCGCCGACGCGCCCGGGCTTGAGGGCGACGACGTCGGCGGCGCCGAGGCGCAGGACGTCGTCGAGGACGTCCTCGTCCACGATCGACTCGTCGAGGCAGACCGGCGTGCGGAGCTGCTCGGCGAGCGCGGCGTGGTCGAGCAGCCGGTGCTCGGCGAACGGCTGCTCGATCAGGAGCAGGCCCAGCTCGTCGAGGGCCCGGAGCGCGTCCAGGTCGTCGAGGGAGTAGGCGCCGTTCGCGTCGACCTGGAGCCCGAACCCGTCGCCCAGCTCGGCCCGCAGCCGCCGGCACGGCTCGACGTCCCATCCCGGCCGGACCTTGAGCTTGACCCGGGCGTAGCCCTCCTCGAGGTGCCGGCCGACGGTGACCACGAGCTGGTCGAGGTCGCGCTCGATGCCGACCGCGACGCCGACGGGCACCCGGTCGGCGGTGGCGCCGAGGTGGTCGGCCAGGCTCCGCCCGGCGGCCCGCAGCTCGGCGTCGAGCACCGCCGCCTCGATCGCCGCCTTCGCCATGGAGTGGCCCTGCACGCCGGCGAGGGCGCCGGCGACGTCCGCACCGTGCCGCACGCCGGCGGCGAACAGCCGGGGGAGCAGGTGGTGGCGGGTGACGTCGTGGGCGCCGGCGGTGTGCTCGGGTCCGTAGGTCGGGTCGCCGGGGGCCACGCACTCGCCCCACCCCTCGACGCCGTCGGCCAGCACCCGGACCAGCAGCACGTCGCGGTGCGTCCACGACACCGAGCTGGAGCGGAACGGCGTGAGGAGCGGCAGCTCGATCCGCCGCAGCTCGACGGCCGCGATGTCGACGCCGGCGGGCGCGCTCACGCCGTCCATCCGCTTCCGGGACGCGCTCGCCCAGGGTCGGAGGCGTGTCCTGCGGCCCAGAACACCGTGCGGTCAGAGGCGGCCGGCGTCGGCGGCGGCCTGCTCGGCCTCGGTGACCTTGGCGTCGATGATGGCCAGGCCGGCGTCCCAGAAGCCGGGGTCGGTGAGGTCGCAGTCGACGATCCGGCCGAGCTCCTCGGGCCAGCGGGACCCGCCCGCGGAGAGCAGCTCGAGGTACTTCGGCACGAACTCGTCGCCCCGCTCCACGTAGCGGGCGTACACCGACAGGGCGAGCAGCTGGC
>DASUEE010000097.1:0-3949 GCA_036275235.1 Acidimicrobiales bacterium
GCCCCGCCGGCGGGGCACGTCGACGTCGAACTTCGGGGTCGGCAAGCGCGAGGGCCACGACGCCACGGCGTTCTACGCCCGGTTCGTCGCGCCGGAGGTCGACCCCGACGACCACGTGAACCCCCCCAAGGCGCTCGACGAGATCTGGGTCGGCGACAGCCGCGACATGGACGCCTGGGGCGACGTCGCCGACGGCTCGGTCGCGCTCGTCGTCACCTCGCCGCCCTACTTCGCCGGCAAGGCCTACGAGGAGGCCCTCGGCGAGGGCGGCATCCCGGCCGACTACGTCGAGTACCTCCAGATGCTGCGCGACGTGTTCGCCGAGTGCGTCCGCAAGCTCGAGCCGGGCGGGCGCATCGCCGTCAACGTCGCCAACCTCGGCCGCAAGCCGTACCGCTCGCTGTCGTCCGACGTCATCGCCATCTTCGCCGACCTCGGCCTGCTGCTCCGGGGCGAGATCATCTGGCAGAAGGGCAAGGGCGCGGGTGGGTCGTGCGCCTGGGGCAGCTTCCAGCGGCCAGGCAACCCGGTCCTGCGCGACGTCACGGAGCGCATCCTGGTGGCGTCGAAGGGCCGCTTCGACCGCGCCGTCGACGCTCGCAGCCGGGCGGCCGCCGGCCTGCCCAGCACCGGCACCATGGCCGTCGACGACTTCCTCGAGGCCACGCTCGACGTGTGGGAGCTCGCCCCCGAGAGCGCCAGGCGGGTCGGCCACCCTGCCCCGTTCCCGGTCGAGCTGCCCCGCCGCCTCATCGACCTCTACACCTACGAGGAGGACCTCGTCCTCGACCCGTTCATGGGCGCCGGCTCCACGGCCGTCGCGGCCGTACGGTCCGGCCGTCACTTCGTCGGGTTCGACACGGACCCGGCCTACGTCGAAGCCGCCCTCGCGAGGGTCGAGGCCGAGCGCGCCTCCGACGGCGATGCCGTCACCGTCACGGTCCCACCCGCTGGGAAGATCCCCGAGGACGCCCCCTCGGCCGACGCCCTGCTCCGCGGTGCGAAGGCCACCGACGTGGCCCGACGGCTGCTCGGCGAGGCCGGGTTCGCCGCGATCATCGAGAAGCCGGTCGTGAAGGGGCTGGCCGTCACCCCCGAACTCGCCGCGGTGGACGACCTGGGCCGTCCCTGGCTGGTGCTGGTCGCGGGCGGGTTCACGCCCCCGCCCTCGGGCCTGCGGCGCACCGACGTCCTGTGGCGCACCATCGGCCAGGCCGCCGCCGTGCGTGCCGCCGGCCGCCCCGAGCGCGTGCTGGTCCTCACCCCGGAGCGCCCGCAGCGCGGCACCGCCCAGGCCCGCACGCTCGACGCCGTCGTCGGACGAGGCGAGGGTGCTGCCATCGACGCCGTGGTGGAGCTGGCGGACCCAGGGGCGGTCGACGCCCTGCGGTCGCTTCACGGCTGAGGCCGTGGCCGACACCCGCACCGCCGTCTCCGAGCTGGCGACCGCGCTCGGCATGCTCCACCACGGCACGGCCGCGTGGGCCGTGCTGCAGCGGCCGGCCGAGGTGCTCGTCGGGCCCGAGGCGTGGGAGCAGCTCGAGGTCGGCCTGCACGACCCGGCGCTGCAGCGGCTGGCCGATGCCGCGTACGACAACGGGGTGGCGTTCACCTGCCACGCCGAGGGGCTGGGCGGCCGGCGACCTCGTCGCATCGAGTGGACCGGCGGGCACCGGCCGCCCGGCGACCAGGTGATCCCGGCCGACCTGCGCGTCGACCGCGTGTACCTCGTGTCGTGCAAGTACGTCTCGAAGGTGCTGCACAACGCAGCGCCCGCCCGCGTGTTCGACCACCTCCTCAAGGCCACCGACCGCCACGACCGCAGCGACTGGTACGCCCAGGTCGCGCCGCACGCCCACCGGGCGCTGGCCGGGGCCGCCGCGGCCGCCGTCGGCTGCCCGTTCCCCGCCGACCCGGGCGACGCCGGCGTCGAACAGCGGCGGCGTCTGCGCGACGCCCTCCGGGAGCTCGGCCGGCGCTGGCCCGATGAGGCGGTCGAGCCGTACGAGCAGCTGTGCGACGAGGTCAGCCGGGCCTCTGCGGAGCGGTGGCGCGCCGCCGCCGCGACGCCAGCCGCTCGCGAGCAGCTGCTGTGGCGGCTCCTCCGCCTCGCCGCGGCGCCGTACTTCGTGCTCGGCGCGGCGCGCGACCACGTGATCCGCCTCCGCATCGACACGCCGTGGGACTGGCGCCAGCGGTTCGACCTCCTCGCGTTCGACATCGACCCGGCCGGTGCCGGCCAGCCCCAGGTCTGGTGGGCGGCCAGGGTGCGCGATCGAGAGGCCGACGCCGAGCGCACCGTCCACGGCCACGTCGAGGTCCGGTGGAGCCACGGCCGCTTCGCCGGCCCCCCCGAGGCGAAGGTGTACCTCGACACCTCGCACGCCGACGTGCCCGGCTACGTGCCGCTCAGCTGAGGCTCACGCGACCAGCGCGGCGGCGAGCAGCGCGTCGAAGTCGGGTGCGGGCGGGGGAGGGCTCGGCTCCGCCCACCGGCGGGCGACGTCGAGCAGGTCGACCCGGGGCTCGCGCAGGACCGGGTCCCAGGACCCTGCCGGCCGGGCCAGCGGCGCGGCGGCCGCCAGCACGTCCCGGGCGGCGAGCAGCGTGCGGAAGACCGAGGCGTCGCCGCCGGCGTCCGGGTGCGCACGACGGGCCGCGCGCCGGAACGCGCGGCGGACCTCCTCCTCGGTGGCGTGCGCGGGCACGCCGAGCAGCGCTCGGGCGCGGCTGCCGTCCATGGCGACCATCCCTGTCGGTGACGAGGAGGCGATCCTTCGCCTCCACCCGACCTCATCGGTCGGACGGCTCCTGCCTTGAGCGCTACGGCAACCCGGCGCCCGGTACGTCGACCTCGATCGCCTCGATGCGACCGGCCCGCTGGGCCCGAGCCGCCTGGGGCTCGCTTGTGAACGCGGTGCACACGAACAGCGTGCGGCGGTCCTCGCCGCCGAGCATGCAGGCGAAGGGCTGGCGCTCGTCGCTGGTGCGCACCTCGTCGAGCACCTCGCCGCCCTCGGCCACCCGCAGGACCTGGTGGCTGGTCGGCGATGCCATCCACACCGCGCCCTCGGCGTCGAGGCAGATGCCGTCGGGCACCGCACCCCGCACGCGCGCCCACTCGCGGCGGTCGTGCAGCGAACCGTCGTCGGCGATCGAGAAGGCGGTGAGCCAGCCGCTGAACGACTCGCCCACGATGAGCGTGCCGCCGTCGGGCGAGATCACGCAGCCGTTCGGGAAGAACAGCTCGTCGGCCACCACCCGGGCCTCGCCCTCCGGCGTGACGTAGGCCAGGGTCGTGGTGCGCTGATCGGCATCGGGGTCGTGCAGGTCGAACCCGAAGTTGCCCACGTACGCACCGCCCCGACCGTCGACCACCATGTCGTTGCAGTGGTGGGGGGCGACGGCCGTCAGGTCGGCCACCTCCTCGGTGCGGCCGTCGCGCACGGCGAGCAGCCGGCGGTCGGTCATCGACACCACGAGCAGCGTCCCGTCGGGCCGCCAGCCCAGCCCCGACGGCTGCCCCGGGACCTCGAGCTCGACGCGCTGCTCGCCGCTCTCCGGATCGAGGGAGCGGACCTCGAGCCCGTGCATGTCCGAGAACCACAGCCGCCCGTCGTGCCACCGGGGTCCCTCCGGGAAGCGGAGGCCGTCGACCACGGGGACGAGGGACGTCATCGCGCGGAACCTACCCGTCCGGCGACCGGTCCTCGCCGAGCGCCGCCCAGCGCCGCACGGCGGGGGCGTCGACGCCCAACCGGCCCACCTCGTCGAGGCCCACCCAGGTCACGCCCACCGCTGGCACCCGCCCCAGCGGCTCGACCTCCCACACGCCCGGCTCCAGCTCTCGCACGGCGCGCACCGGCGCGCCGACCACCCGACCGGCGCCGGCCTCCAACTCGTCCGTCCAGCCGTCCGCCGCCGGGATCACGGGCAACGCCCACCCGGC
>DASUEE010000098.1:0-4709 GCA_036275235.1 Acidimicrobiales bacterium
ACGGCGCACTGGAAGCGGGCGCCGGCGCGGGTGCGCCGCTGGCTGATGCCGACGACCTTCGCCTCGCCGAGGAGCACCTCGCCCGGGCCCCGGCCGGCGAAGCACACGGTGCCACCGAGGGGGCCGCAGGCGAGCCGGTCCTCGTGGAGCCGGGTGCCGCCCACGCCGAGGGAGGACAGCGCCGCCTGCCAGGCCCGGCCGACGGGCAGGAACGCCCGGCTCACGTCGTCGCTCCACAGCGGGTGGCCGCGGGGGACGATCACGTCGACCCAGTGCGGGTCGCCCGGCGCCACCCACACCGCACCTCCCCCGCTGCGTCGCCGCGCGACCTCCACCCCGGCCGCGTCCGCCGCGGCGCGGTCGACCACGTCGTCGCGCTGGGTCGACCCGAGCACGACGGCAGGGGCGCTGACGTCGAGCACCCAGATCCGGGGCACCCCGTCGTGGGGCACGTCGAGCCCGTGGAGCTCGCCGGCGGTGCCGGCGAACCGCTCGACCGCCCACGACCCGGCCATCGTCGACGAGGTCCGGCTCACGGGGTGGGCACCATCCCGCCGAGTCTGCCGGGTCAGGCGGAGAGCGCCGGCTCGAGGCCCAGGTACGGGTGCCAGTCGGCGGGCACCGAGGGCACCGACACCGCGATCCACGCGTGCCCCGCCGGCGCCCGGGGCGTGGACCGCAGCGACATCCCGGTGTCGTGGAGGAGCCGGTCGCGCTTGCGGACGTTGCAGGGCCGGCAGGCGGCGACGACGTTCTCCCACGAGTGCGGCCCGCCCTTGGCCCGCGGCACGACGTGGTCGATCGAGTCGGCGGCGTCGCCGCAGTACTGGCACCGGCCGCCGTCGCGCGCGAACACGGCCCGGCGGTTCAGGGCCGCTCGGCGCCCGAAGGGCACCTTCACGAAGTGGCGGAGGCGCACGACCGAGGGCACGTCGACCGCCAGGTGCTCGGAGTGGAAGCGCAGGCCGCTGGGCGACACGAGGTCGGCCTTGTCGGCGAGCATGAGGACCGTGGCCCGCCGGGCCGAGACCACCGAGAGCGGCTCGAAGGAGGCGTTGAGGACCAGGGCCCGGGCGCTCATGGCCGTGCGCTGCTCCGGCGGACCGGCTCGGGGGCGGGCCGGACGGTGTCGGTCCAGGCCAGCCAGGTGAGCAGGTCCTCGACGTCGACCGGGGCGCCGGCGTCGCCGTACGCCGTGGTCATCCGGAACCGCAGCCACGCCCGATCGGGGACGGGCAGGAACGGCCGCCGGCGCCACCAGCCCGCGGGCACGAGCGCCCGCCCCTGCCGCAGCGTCGGCGCCCACAGCTGCGGACGCCGCACGAGGGCAGCGGCGACCCGCCGGTACCCGACGGCCCGGGGTCTGCCGGACCCTGGCTCGCCCGCCGCCGCGCCGGCGGTCACCTCCGTTGCTGCTCGGCCTTCCACGACGCACCTGCGCCCTCGGGGCGCGGCTCCTTCGGCAACCCGAGGACCATCTCCCCGATGATGTTGCGCTGGATCTCGCTCGAGCCGGCGTAGATGGTGCCGGCGCGGGCGGTGAGGAACGTGCCGACCCAGGACGCGCTGTCGTTCGGCGCGCCCGGGTCGTCGGTCTGGAAGCTCGACGCAGGCGCTCGGCCCGAGGGCACCAGGGCGTCGGCACCGAGCACGTCGACGGCCAGCTCCGTGACCCGGCGGTGGTGCTCGGACCACTGCAGCTTGAACAGGCCGGCCTCCGGGCCTGGGTGACCCCCGGCGAGGTGCGAGGTGAGGGTCCGAAGCCCCGACCAGCGCATGATCTCGACCGTGGCGTGGGCGGCGGCGAGCCGCTGGCGCACGACGGGGTCGGCGGCACGTCCGCGCTCGCGTGCGAGAGCGACGAGGCGGTCGAGCTCGGTGCGGAACAGGACCGGGAACGTGGCGGCGGCATCGCCGCGCTCGTAGCCGAGCAGCGTCATCGCCACCGCCCAGCCGCCGTCCACCTCGCCCACGACGTCCTCGCGCCGGCAGCGGGCGCCGGAGAAGAAGACCTCGTTGAACTCGGAGTCGCCCGTGATCATCTCGATCGGGCGGACCTCGACCCCTGGCTGGTCCATCGGCACGAGGAGGAACGAGATGCCGCGGTGCTTCGGGGCGTCGGGATCGGTCCGGGCGAGCACGAAGATCCAGTTCGCGAGGTGCCCTGCGGACGTCCAGATCTTCTGGCCGTCGATCACCCACTCGTCGCCGTCGAGCACGGCCCGGCACCCCAGGTTCCCGAGGTCGGAGCCGGCGTTCGGCTCGGAGTAGCCCTGGCACCAGCGGTCGTCGCCGCTGAGGATCCGCGGCAGGAAGTGCCGCTTCTGCTCCTCGGTCCCCCACTCGAGGATCGTGTTGCCCACCATCTGGATCCCGAAGACGTCGTTGGGACCCCCGGTGGGGACCCCGGCCTTCGCGAACTCCTCCGCCATGACGACGGTCTCGGTCTCGGTGAGGCCGGGTCCGCCGTACTCCGTGGGCCAGCGCGGCGCCAGCATCCCGTTCGCCGCCAGCGTCCGCCGCCACTGCTCGGTCCAGGCGTGGACGTCCTCACGGGGCAGGGCGCCGATGCCGCGCCAGTCGGCGGGCAGGTGCTCGGCGAGGAAGGCCTGGACCTTCTCGCGGTGGGCCTCGGCGTCCGGCCCCCACGTGGGCTGCATCGGCGAGAGTCTGTCACGGCGCAGGGGGTCCGCCCCCGCGTTCAGCGTCGCAGGCGGCGCAGGCGCTTGCGCTCGTACATGGCCGCGTCCGCCCGCTGCAGCAGCGCGTCGAGGTCGTCGGCGGCACCGGGCGCGAGGACCGCCACCCCGACGCTGGCCCCCACCTCGGTGCCCCGGCCCAGGTCGAGGGCGATGCGGCTGGCGACGAGGTCGGCCGCCTCGCGACCGGTGCCCTCGCAGAGGACCGCGAACTCGTCGCCGCCGATGCGGGCCACCGTGTCCTCGGGCCGCACGAGCGCCCGCAGCCGGCGGGCCACCTCGACCAGCGTGCGGTCGCCGTGGGCGTGCCCGTACCGATCGTTGACCGCCTTGAAGTCGTCGAGGTCGACGAGGAGCAGGGCCGTGCTGGTGCCGGCCCGTGCGGCACGGGCGACGGCGAGCTCGAAGCGGTCGCGCAGCAGCGCCCGGTTGGCGAGCCCGGTCAGGTCGTCGCGGTGGGCGCGCCGCTCGAGCGCATCGTGGAGCTCGAGCCGCTGCAGGGCCTGCGCGACCTGCACGGCAGCGGTGCGGATCAGCGCGAGGTCGTCGTCCTCCACCGCCCCGCCGCCGGCCGGGCGCCAGACCAGCTCAGCGGTGGATCCGCCCTCGGTGCGCACGGCGGCGTGCACGGTCGAGCCGTCGACGACGACCTCACCGTCACCGTCACCGCCCCGCTCGCCGGTGCCGGTCCCGATGCGGAGGGACACCCCGACCGCCGCCTCGGAGACGCCGTCGACCAGCTCCTGCACGGACCGCGCCGCGGCGCAGGCCTCGGTGACGCGCTGCAGCGCCCGGAGGCGCTGCTCCGAGGCTTCCGCCCGCTCGCGCGCGATCCGCAGGCCGTCCTCGTACGACCGGCGCTCGGTGGCGTCGAACACCGTGGTGCGGATCACCGGGCGATCGGGCGCCGCATCGACGATCACCGAGCTCAGCAGCACCGGGAAGGTGGACCCGTCGGCGCGGCACACGTCGAGCGCGACCCCGCCGAGCTCGCCCGCCCGCTCCAGCTGGGCGAGCTGGTGGGTCTCGTAGAAGGCGCGGTCGCCGGGCGCGAGCAGCTCGGCGAACCGCCGGCGGCCCACCAGCGACGAGCGGTCGTGGCCGGTCCAGCCGAGGAAGGTGTCGTTGACCCGCAGGATCGTGCCGTCGAGCGCGGTCGACAGGTAGCCGCACGGCGCCTGGTGGTACAGCGCCTCGTAGAGGCCGGCGTCCTCGCTCCCGGTGTCGGCGCGGGCCATGGTCGGCGTCACGGGAGCCGGTCCACGAACGACCGGATGGCGGCGGCGGTCTCGTCCCGGCCGCTCAGGTGCGGGAAGTGCCCCCGGGCGGCGAGGCGCACGAGCTGCGCGCCCGGGATCGCCGCGGCGAGCCGCACGGCGACCTCGTCGGGGACCATCGGGTCGTCCTCGCTCTGCAGCACGAGCGTGGGCACCCGGACCGTGCCGAGCGCGTCCCGGTGGTCGGAGGTCAGGATCGCGCGGGCGAAGGACAGGGCGGTGGCCGCATCGGCGCGGGCGAACCGCTCGGCGAGGTCGGCGGCGAGCTCGGGGCGATCGGGGTTGGCCATCACGACCGGCGCGACCGAGGCCGCCCAGGCGAGGTGGTTGCGCTCCATCGCGGCGAGGAAGTCCTCGACCTCCGCCTCGGTCATGCCGCCCGGCCAGCCGTCGCCGTCGAGGTAGCGGGGGGACCCGCCCACGAGGACGAGGGCGGCGAAGCGCTCCGGGCGGCGCACGTGGGCGAGCACCCCGACCATCGCGCTCGCCGAGTGCCCGACGAAGGTGACGGGCGGCAGGTCGAGCTCGTCGAGCAGGTCGACGAGGTCGTCGGCGTAGCCCTCGAGGGTGCCGTGCCGGGCGGGATCGTGGGCGAGCAGCGCGCGCCCGGATCCGGCGTGGTCGAAGACGACCACCCGGTGGTCGTGCTCGAAGGCGGGCGTGAGCTGGTCCCACATCGTCTGGTCCGTGCCGAGGCCGTGGCCGAAGACCATCGGCGACCCGCCCGGGAACC
>DASUEE010000099.1:0-9661 GCA_036275235.1 Acidimicrobiales bacterium
GTTGATCTGGCGGCAGCGGATGAAGACCTCGTCCTGGTACGCCGGCGACAGGCCGGCGGACGGCTCGTCGAGGAGCAGGACCGACGGGCGCATCATCAGCGCCCGGCCCATGGCCACCATCTGCCGCTCGCCGCCCGAGAGGGAGCCGGCGCGCTGCTTGCGACGGTCGCCGAGGAGCGGGAAGAGCTCGCACACCTCGTTGAACCGGCCCTTGAAGTCCCTGGGTCTCTGGTAGGACCCCATCTCGAGGTTCTCCTGCACGGAGAGGCTCGGGAAGACGTTGTTGTTCTGGGGCACGTAGCCGACGCCGAGCTCCACCAGTCGGTGGGCCTTGGCCTGGGTGATGTCGTCGTCGCGCAACCGGATGGAGCCCGCTCGCACGGGCACCAGGCCGAACATCGCCTTCAGCAGCGTCGACTTCCCGGCGCCGTTCGGGCCGATGATGCCGATCAGCTCGCCGTCGTGCAGCGTGAGCTCGCATCCGTTGAGGATGTCGACGCCGGGCACGTAGCCGGCGTACAGGTCCTCGGCGACCAGCAGGGCGTCGTCAGCCACGGTCCGCCTCCCCGTCCTGGTCGTCGTGGTCCTCGGCCTCGACGGCCGCGGCCAGCTGCGCCCGCTCCTCCTCGATGCTGAGCGGCGCGTCGTGGTGGGCCCCGAGGTACGCGTCGATCACGGCCTGGTCGGCGCTGATCTGCTCGGGGGTGCCCTCGGCGATCACGCGGCCCTCGCCCATCACGACGACCCAGTCGGAGATGTCGTGGACGACGTCCATGTCGTGCTCGACGAACATCACGGTCATCCCCATCTCGCGCAGGCCCTTGACGTGCCCGAGCAGCGACTGGGTGAGGGCGGGGTTCACGCCGGCCATCGGCTCGTCGAGCATGACGAGGGTGGGCTCCACCATGAGCGCACGTGCCATCTCGAGCAGCTTGCGCTGGCCGCCGGAGAGCGAGCTGGCCAGCTCGTCGCGCATGTGGTCGAGCTTGAAGCGGACCAGCAGCTCCTCGGCGCGCGCCTCGATCTCGGCCTCCTGGGACCTCCACAGGGGCCGAAGCAGGCTGGCGAAGAGCCGCTCGCCCCGCTGGTTCGTGGCACCGAGCTTCACGTTCTCGAGGACGGTGAGCCGGGCGAGCGACTTCGTGAGCTGGAACGTGCGGACCATCCCCTGGCGGGCGACCTTGTGGGCGGGCACACCCATCAGATCGGTGCCGTCGAAGGTCCACCGCCCGGAGTCCGGCTTGTCGAACCCGGTGAGGAGGTTGAAGAACGTGGTCTTGCCGGCGCCGTTCGGGCCGATGAGCGCGGTGATCGCGCCACGCTGGATCTCGACGTGGTCGACGTCGACGGCGGTGAGGCCGCCGAAGCGGCGACGCACGTCGTCGGCCACGAGGATCGGGTCGGGCTTGGCGACCCCGGGGACCGGCTCGACGCCGCCGAGCACCCGGGCGGCGGTGGGCTCAGCGGCGGACACTGACGGCCACCTCCGACTTGTCGCCGATGATGCCCTGGGGTCGGAAGATCATCAGGGCCATGAGGCCGACGCCGACCAGGATCTGGACCACGATGCCCACCTCGTTCGCGACGAGGAAGTCGATGTGGTCGTTCGCCACCGCCTGCCGGAGGGTCGAGGACAGGAACTGCTGGAGGAAGAAGAAGACGATCGCGCCGAGCACGGGACCGAGCACCCGTGCGGCACCGCCGAGCACGAGGGCGACGTAGGCGAAGAAGGTCAGCAGGGTGCCGAGGCTGTCGGGGACCACGGACTGGCGGGCCAGCGCGAACAGCACGCCGCCGATGGCGCCGATGATGCCGCCGATGATCAGGCTCTGCATCTTGTAGACGTAGACGTTCTTGCCGAGGCTGCGCACGGCCTGCTCGTCCTCGCGGATCGCCTTCAGCACCCGGCCCCACGGGCTGCGCATGAGCAGGTAGACGACCAGGCAGGCCAGGGCCACCGTGCCCCAGCCGACGGTCAGCAGCCACAGGTCGTTGGCCGAGTAGGTGACGCCGACGTCGGTGCCGGGGATGTCGAAGGAGCGCCGGCCCGCGGAGTACGGGTTCAGGTCGTAGAAGTCGCCGGCGAAGTTCTGGATGCCGGCCGCCCCGCCGGTGGACTCCCGGAACTCGGCGGCCCGGAGCACGAGGCGGATGATCTCGCCGGCGGCGATGGTCACGATGGCCAGGTAGTCCTCGCGCAGCCGCAGCGTCGGGGCGCCGAGGAGCAGCGCGAGGACGGTGGCGGTCACCAGCGACAGGAACACGCACAGCCAGAACGACAGGCCGTAGGTGACCACGCCCATGGCGATCGTGTAGGCGCCGACGGCGAGGAAGGCGACCTGGCCGAAGTTGACCAGGCCGGTGTACCCGAAGTGCACGTTCAGGCCGATGGCCGCGAGGGCGAAGACGATGGCGGTGGGCCCGAACGCCGTGGTGAGGGCCACCGTGAGGATGCCTTGCCAGTCCACGTCGACCTCCTCAGCCGATGCGCTCGGCGCGTCCCAGGATGCCCTGGGGTCGGAACAGCAGGACCACGATGAGCACGAGCAGCGCGCCCACGTTCTTCAGCTCGGTGGCGATCACGAGCGTCGACACCTCGACGAACATGCCGACGACGAAGGAGCCGACGAGGGCGCCGTACGCGGTGCCGAGGCCGCCGAGCACCACGCCGGCGAACATGAGGAGCAGGAGCCGGAAGCCCATCTCGAAGTGCACCTGCTGCTGGAGCCCGAACAGCACGCCGCCCAGGGCGGCGAGGCCCGACCCGAGGACCCACACGAAGGTGACCACCCGGTCGACGTCGATGCCCGACGCTGCCGCGAGGTCGCCGTTGTCGGAGACGGCGCGCATCGCCTTGCCGATGCGGCTGTACTGCAGGAGCGACGCCACGCCCACGATCACCACGAGGATCAGGACGATCATCCAGATGTCCTTCGGCGTGGTGGTGATGGGCCCGATGTCGATGGCCTCCTGCCGGTAGAACTGGCGGTACGGCCGGAACACGCCGCCGAAGAGGAGCTGCAGCAGGCTCCGGGCGGCGAGGCTCAGGCCGATCGACACGATCATCATGGCGATGAGGCTCATGCCGCGGTGGCGCAGCGGGGCCCAGAGCCCACGGTCGACGATGGCGCCGGCGGCCCCACCGATGAGCACCGCCAGGATCGCGGCCGGGATGATGTGGACCCCGTGGTCGACGTTGATCCACCAGGCGACGATGGCGCCGAACGTCACGTGCTCGCTGTGGGCGAAGTTCACCAGGCCCGTCGTGCCGAAGATGAGGGACAAGCCCACGGACGTGATGGCGATGATCAGCCCGAAGCTCAGGCCGTTGAACAGCAGCTGCGGGACCTTGTCGAGGGTGCCGCGGGTGGCCCGCTCGCGGTCGCCGACGACGAAGTTCAGGAAGCGTGCACGGGTCGGGTCGATCGAGACCGTCTCGCGCCCCTCGCGTGGCAGGCCGGCGTCCTCGTCCAGGGAGTCGAGGACGAGGCGGGCCGTGTACTGCCCCTCACCCGGCAGCGTGATCGTCGCCTTGCCGTCCTCGTCGGTGGTGACCTCGTCGATGACCTCGTCGGTGGCGTCGGTGACGACGATGACGGCCTCGGCCACCGGTTCGTCGTCGTCTCGCTCGGCGGTGCCCTGGCGGTCGACGACGTTCACCGAGATCTCGCGCTCGGTCGACGGCGGTTCGTCGGTCTGGGCGGCGGCGACCCCAGCGCTCAGGCCGAGCACCGGCAGCACCACGAGGAGTGCGAGGATCCAGCAGGCACGGAGCGCCGAGCGCGGTCGTGGGGCGGACACGATCGGTGGATCCTACGCGTGGCGCGCCGTGACACCAGGCACGACCGCGGATCTGTCACCCGAGGGCGTCTCGGCTGGTCAGGAGCAGCAGTCCGGAGGCGGCTCGCTGACGGATGGGGCGACCACGCCGTCGACCTGGTGGATCTCGGCGAGGAGCAGGCCGACGATGTCGACGCCGTCCCGCTGGGGCAGGTCGATGTGGAAGACGTCCTCGGCGACGCCGTCGCGGCGCGACGCCACCCGGACGTCGGTGATGTCGGCGCCGACGCTGCCGATGCGCGACGCCACGGCCCCGAGCGCGCCGGGCCGGTCGGGGACCCGGAGGGTGACGACGACGTGACGGTGGGCGCCGGGGGGTGCGTCGGTCATCGCAGCCCGACCGCGTCGAGCACCTCGTCGAGGCTCCCGGTCATGCCGGTGATGAACGTGCCGAACTCCCCGTAGACGGCCGACGCCCGGTCGTAGCGCATCGTGTAGACGACCTCCTTCAGGTCGTCCGGGCGCTGCGCGAAGAGGGTGACCCCCCACTCGAAGTCGTCGACGCCGGTGGAACCGGTGACCACCTGCAGGACGCGCCCGGCGAAGTTCCGCCCCGACTTCCCGTGCTCCATCATCAGCTCGAGGCGCTCCTCGTACGGCAGCCCGTACCAGCCGCCGTCGGGGCCGCGCAGCTTGGACATCGGGTAGAAGCAGAACGCCGGCTTGCCCTCGGGCGGCAGCTGGGGGAAGAGGCGGGCCTGCTTCATCCGGTCGGGCACGCCCTGGGCGTACTCGCTGATCTCGGTGAGGCTCACGTAGCTGTCGGCGAGCTCGAGACCGGCGGCGACCAGGTCGGTCTGCAGCCGGCGCAGGCGCCACTGGTCGGGTCCGAGGGCCATGAACCCGAGGTCGGCCTTGTGCCCGAGCACGGCGACCGGCACCACCTGGTAGCCGTCGGACTCCGCGCGGCGCACGGCCTCGGTGACGGCCTCGACGTCGGCGAGCGGGCCGACGGTGAGGAACAGGTGCAGCACCGCTTGGCCCTCGGCGGGCGTCGAGGGGGCGGGCGACGGGGCGGTCTCGGACATGGGTGCAGGCTACGAGCGGCTCAGGTGTAGGAGCGACCGGCGCCTCCGCCGACCCACCCGATGAGCGAGATGCGGGCGATGCGGGCCGCCTCGACCGCCAGCGACGTGGGCGCGCCCTTGGCGACCACCGTGCCGATGCCGGCCGCCCACGCCTTCTGCACGATCTCGAATCCGACCCGGCCGCTCACCGCCAACCCGTGGCCGTGCCGGGGCAGCGTGCCGGCGAGCAGCTCGTGGCCCACGACCTTGTCGACGGCGTTGTGCCGGCCGACGTCCTCGCGCACCACGACCGCCTCCCCGTCGGGGTCGAAGAGCGCCGCGGCGTGGACGGCACCGGTCGCTGCGAACACGGGCGTGTCCGACAGCAGTCGCTCGGGCGCGCCGAGCAGCAGCTCGTCGGGGATCGGGTCGGTGACGGGCAGCGGGTGGAGCGTGGCGCGCAGCTCGTCGATGGCGGTCGTGCCGCACATGCCGCACGCGCTGGTGGCAACGGACAGGCGGGGCGCGGGCACCGGCGCGAACCCCCCGGTGCTCACGGTGACGACGTTGAACTCGGACTCGACAACGGCTCCGGGGCCCTCGCCCCGGCAGTACTTCGCCGACCGCACGGTGGCGCCGCCGAGCAGGCCCTCGGTGAGGCAGAAGCCGGCGGCCAGCTCGAAGTCGTGCCCCGGGGTGCGCATCGTCGTGCCCACGAGGTGCCCGTCGAGGCGGATCTCCAGCGGCTCCTCCACCGCCACCTCGTCCGGGCTGCGGGCTCGCCCGTCGGCGTCGACGACGGTCGTGAGCAGGCGGTTCGTGCGGCCGCGGGGCATCGGGCCCAGGGTACGGGCCACGCCGGCCCGGCAGGTCCGGGGCAGGAGGTCGGCGCCGGCGCGCCGAACGGTCCTCCTGGGAACACGACGGAACCATGACCCCTGACCGACGCGCCTCCCGGGCCACCCGCCGACCGCACCGACGGTCCCCCCGCCGCCGACCGGCGGTGCCGGCAGCCCTCGGCGTCGCACTGGGCCTGCTGCTCGCCCTCACCGGCCTCCCCCTCGCCACCGCCTCGGCGGCACCCGCCGACGGGGTGGCCGTGCTGCACCTCGAGGGCCGGGGCCACGGCCACGGCGTCGGGCTGTCGCAGTGGGGCGCGCGGTCGATGGCGGCCGCCGGCCACGACGCCGCCACGATCCTCGGCCACTACTACCCCGGCACCGCCATCGGGAACATGGCCGGCGAGGTGGTGGTGGTGGTGGGCGGCGGCGGGCGCACCACGCTGCGCCTGCCCCAGGGCGGCGAGCTGCGGTCGGCCCGCGGCGGCCAGCAGGCCGCCGGCTTCCCGATCGCGGTCGGCCCGGGCGACACCGTCACGATCCACCACGACGGCAGCGGCTACCGGGTGGAGCGCGGCGGCGTGCAGGGGCTCTCGGCCCAGCAGGCCCAGCCCTTCCAGGCCGACGACTGCGTGATCCTGTGCCCGCCATCGGAGCGCGAGCCCGAGCCCGAACCGCGGCCCGAGCCCGAGCCGGCACCCGAGCCCGAACCGCAGCCGGCTCCCGAGCCGTGCGTGGTCTGCCCGCCGCCGGGCGGTGAGCCGGCGCCCGCCCCTCCTGCGCCCGAGCAGCCGCCGGCACCCGGCCAGCCCGCGCCGGCGCCCGCCGAGGCGCCCCGCTCCCCGACCCCGATCTGGGCCGTGCCCAACGGCGGCGGCACCGTGCACCTGGCCGATCGCGGGCGCACCTACCGCGGCCAGCTCGAGGTCGCCGGTGTCCCGGGGGCGCTGCGCATCCGCAACCACCTCGACGTCGAGGACTACCTGCGCGGAATGGCAGAGGTGCCCGGCGCCTGGCCGGCCGCCGCCGTGCAGGCCCAGGCCGTGGCCGCCCGCACCTATGCCCTGCGGGCGATGGCCGGTGGCGGGGAGATCTGCGACACCGAGTCCTGCCAGGTGTACGCCGGCGTGGAGCGCGAGCACCCCGGCCAGGACGCCGCGGTTGCCGCGACGCGGGGGTGGGTGCTGACCCACGCCGGCACCCTGGCGGCGACGTTCTACTCCGCGTCGGCCGGCGGCCACTCGGCCACGATCCAGGAGGGCTTCGGCTCGGGCTACGACATCCCGTACCTGCAGGCCCGGCCCGAGCCCACCGAGGACGTGCGTCCCTGGTCGCTCGACGTCGCCCTCAGCGACGTCGCCGCCCGCCTCGGCTACCCCGGCCCGCTGCGCGCCGTCCGGGTCGACGCCGCCGGACCGTCCGGCCGGCCCCTGGCCATGACGCTCGTGGGCGACGCCGGCGACCGACCGGTCGACCCCCAGGTGTTCCGCCGCCGGCTCGGCCTGCGCTCGACGCTGTTCACCGCACGCGCCGGAGTCGCCGGCGAGGCGCCGCCACCCCCGCCCGCCCCGGTCCTGGACCAGCTCGTCGACCCCTCCCAGGCCACCGAGGCGCCGGCGGTCCGGTCCGCCTCCGCCGGGCGCCAGCTCGCGATGGCCGCACCCCGTCACCTCCCGCCCGCCGGACCGCACGCCGCGGCGCAGGTCGGGCGGGTGACGGCGCTCGTCGCCCTGCTCGCCGCGGCGGCCGTCGCCGGGAAGGTGGGACGTCCCCGCCTCGCTGCGATGATGACCGGGTGGACGCTCCCCCGCCGACGCCGCTGACGCCTCGCCGCGCCGTGGTGCGCGGGCTGCTGCGCCGGTGCCCGCTGTGCGGCAGCCGGGGGATCTTCACCTCCTGGTTCCACCAGCGCGAGCGCTGCCCCCGCTGCTGCTACCCCACCACCCGGGTCGAGGACCAGTGGATCGGCGCGCTCGGCATGAACACGATCGTCAGCTTCACGCTGCTGGTCCTCGCCATCGGCATCGGCTTCGCGGTGACCTACCCCGACCCGCCCGTGGGGGTCCTGTTGGCCGTCGCCGTCCCCATCGCCGCCGTGTTCCCCGTGGCGTTCTACCCGGTGTCGAAGTCGTTGTGGTCCGGGATCGACCTGGCGATGCGCCCGCCGGAGCCCGACGACGAGGTCGACCCCCACTACCTGCCGGCCGCCCGCCACCAGGAGCGCTGACCGGCGCCGACCGCGGCGCGCGGCTCAGGCGGGCGTGACGTGGGAGTGGTCGTTGTGGCGCACCAGCGTCCACGTGCGGGCCTTCACCCAGGGCAGGTCGGGCCGGTCGGAGTGGGACCACTCGGTGATGCCGCAGTTCTCGATCGACACGCCGCCGAGCCAGCCGCTCAGCGGGCGGGCGTGGAACGCGGTGAAGCTCTGCTCGATCACGCCGCCGTGGCACGCCACCACCACGGTCTCGCCGACGTGGCGGCGGGCGAGCTCGTCGAGGGCGGCGCCGACCCGGGCGCCGAACCCCGCCCACGTCTCCGCACCGGGCACGTGGTGGTGGAACGGCGTCCACACCTCCGGCGTCGGGAAGCGCTCTTCGACCTCCTCCCAGGACAGGGCATCACCCTCCGGGCCCATGTCGAACTCCCGGAGGTCGTCGACCTCCACCACGTCCAGCCCGCCGACCGCCGGGGCGACGATGTCGGCGGTCTGCGCTGCCCGCGGCAACGTGGAGGAGTAGAGCGCTACGGCGTCGGCGACCTCGCCCGTGCGCTCCCAGCGCTCCCGCAGCGCCTCGGCCTGGCGCCGGCCGAGCTCGGACAGCCCGCTGCAGCCCTGGCGGCCGCCGACCACGCCGTCGACGTGGGACTGGGCCTCGCCGTGGCGGACGAGGACGATGCGCGTGGTCGCCATGGGCAGACCGTACGCGGGACGGGCGCCCCCCAGGGCGCCCGTTCCAGCATCTGACGTGGCCGGCCGGAGCCGGCGGAGCGCCTAGAAGTCGTCCATGCCGCCGGGCATGCCGCCGGCGATCTCCTTCTCGGGCTTGTCGGCGATGACGGCCTCGGTGGTGAGGAAGAGGGCCGCGATCGACGCCGCGTTCTGCAGCGCCGAGCGGGTCACCTTGGCGGCGTCGATGATGCCGGCCTTGGTGAGGTCCTCGTAGTTGCCGGTGGCCGCGTTGAGGCCCTCGGTGGCGCCGTCCATCGCGAGGACGTGGTTGACCACCACGCCGCCCTCGAGGCCGGCGTTGCGGGCGATCTGCTTCAGCGGCTCCTGCAGGGCGTAGGCCACGATGCGGGCACCGGTGGCCTCGTCGCCGGTGAGGTCCGACACGAGCTGGTCGACCTTGGCCTTGGCCCGGAGCAGGGTGGTGCCGCCGCCGGCGACCACGCCCTCCTCGATGGCGGCCTTGGTGGTGCTCACTGCGTCCTCGATGCGGTGCTTCTTCTCCTTGAGCTCCACCTCGGTGGCCGCGCCGACCTTGAGGACGGCGACGCCGCCCGACAGCTTGGCGAGGCGCTCCTGGAGCTTCTCGCGGTCGTAGTCGGAGTCGGTGTTCTCGATCTCGGACTTGATCTGCTGGATGCGGCCCTGCAGGTCGGCGTCGTCGCCGCCTCCGTCGACGATGGTGGTCTCGTCCTTGGTGACGACGACCTTGGCGGCGGTGCCGAGCAGGTCGAGGGTGGTGTTCTCGAGCTTGAGGCCGATCTCCTCGGAGATGACCTGGCCGCCGGTGAGGATGGCCATGTCCTGCAGCATCGCCTTGCGGCGCTCGCCGAAGCCCGGGGCCTTCACGGCCACGGCCTTGAAGGTGCCGCGGATCTTGTTCACCACGAGGGTGGCGAGCGCCTCGCCCTCGATGTCCTCGCCGATGATCACCAGCGGCTTGCCGGACTGCATGACCTTCTCGAGCACCGGCAGCAGGTCGCGGACGGCGGAGATCTTCGAGGAGACGAGGAGGATGTAGGGGTCGT
>DASUEE010000100.1:0-3111 GCA_036275235.1 Acidimicrobiales bacterium
GCGCGTCCGGGTCGAGGTCGCGGAACCGGAGGACCGCCGGATCGAGGCTGGCGTGGATCACCTTGAGGCTGCGCTTCTCCGGTGACACGCCGAAGTACGCCTCCGCCGCCTTCGCGATCTCGATCGGGTCGAGGATCCCGACGGCCGTGATCCGGCTGCGCAGGTCGTACAGGACGTTCACGTCCGTCGGCTCGACGATGACCGCCTCGTAGTACCGCTGGAACGCGTCCTGGATCGCGGAGGCCTCGTTCCGGAAGTCGAGGACGAAGGTCTCGGTCTTGCCCGGCGCCGACCGGTTCAGGCGCGACAGCGTCTGCACGGCGTTCAGCCCGGTGAGCGTCTTGTCCACGTACATGGTGTGGAGGTACGGCTCGTCGAAGCCGGTCTGGAACTTCTCGGCCACGATCATGATCTGGAAGTCGCCGGGGGAGTAGGGCTCCTCTCCCTTGAAGCGCTTCGCCGTCTGCGCCTCGGGGAACCCGTTCAGGAGCGCCTCGGTGACGTCTTGGCCGTGGTCGTCGACGACGTTGCCCGAGAAGGCGACCAGGGCCTCGAGGCCGGTGTAGCCGTTGGCCGCGATGTGGTGGTCGATCGCCTGCTTGTACCGAACGGCCGCCGCTCGCGACTCGGTCACCACCATCGCCTTCGCGCGACCGCCGAGCGACTTCGTCGTGTGGGCCCGGAAGTGCTCGACGATGATCGCCGCCTTCTGGCTGATCATCTGCGGGTGCTGCCAGATGAACCGACGGATCGCCCCGCCGGCCTTGCCCACCTCCACCTCGGTCTCGCCGCCGTCGAGCGTGGCGAGACGGAAGTACGTGGAGTAGGTGGCGTAGTTGGCGAGGACGTCGAGGATGAACTTCTCCTCGATCGCCTGGCGCATCGTGTACAGGTGGAACGGTCGCTTCGTGCCGTCGGGGCCCGTGGTGCCGAAGAGCTCGACGGTGCGCTCCTTCGGCGTCGCGGTGAAGGCGAAGAAGCTGAGGTTCGGCTGGCGCCCGCGTGCCGCCAGCACCGCGGCCAGCGCCGCCTCGGCGTCGATCCCATCCCCGCCGCCGACGCCCGTGACTGCCGCCCCGAGAGCCTGCTTCAGCGCCGTCGCTGCGTCGCCGGTCTGAGAGCTGTGCGCCTCGTCCACGATCACGGCGAAGCGCTGGCCCCTCAGGTCCACGTCGTCGAGCTTGGCGATGACGTGCGGGAACGTCTCGAGGGTGACCGTGACGATCTGCGCCTTGCCGCCGAGCGCTGCAGCCAGCTGGTCGGACTTGGAGCCCCTCCCCTCCTCCACCGAGACGACGGTTCCGGGCACCGACTCGAACTGCGACACGGTTGCCCGCAGCTGCGTGTCGAGGGCCCGCCGGTCGGTGACGACGATGACCTTGTCGAACACCTTGGTGTCGGCGGCGTCGTGCAGGAGCGACAGCCGATGGGCGAGCCAGCCGATGGAGTTCGACTTCCCTGACCCGGCCGAGTGCTGCACCAGGTAGGTCTGCCCTGAGCCACGCTCCCGAGCGTCAGCCGTCAACCTCGACACCGAGTCCCACTGGTGGAAGCGGGGGAAGATCACCGACCGGGCGGCGCTGGCCCCGGTGCCCGTGGGCATGGCCTCGACGAAGCGACCGAGGATGTCCAGCCACGAGTCGTAGGACCAGACCTGATCCCAGAGGTAGGCGGTCGCGTAGCCGTCGGGGTTCGGTGGGTTGCCGGCGCCGCACGACAGCTTCCCGGGGTCACTGCCCTGGTTGAACGGCAAGAACGCGGTGCCCGTCCCGGCCAGCTGGGTCGTCATGTATGCGAGCCGCGTGTCGACGGCGAAGTGCACGAGTGCCCGCCGGAACAGCAGATCCCGCGGGTCGCGGTCGACCTTGTACTGCTGCATGGCGTCGTCGACGCTCTGACCGTTGAGGTGGTGCTTCAGCTCCACAGTGGCCACGGGCAAGCCGTTCACGAACAGGCACAGGTCGACGCTGCTGCCGTGCTCGCCCGAATAGCGCAGCTGGCGGGTGACGGTCAGGCGGTTCTTGCCGTACAGCTCGAGGAGCTCGGGGTTCTTGGCGTGCGCCGGCCGGAAGAACGCGAGCTCGAACCGGAGCCCTTGGTCCTCCACCCCACGACGGAGGACGTCGAGCGTGCCGCGCCGGTCGAGCTCGGCGAAGAGCCGGTTCTTGAACCGGACCTGGGCGTCGTCGGCCTCGCCACCGTGGCGCTCGACGAGGTCGGCCCATCGCTGGCCCTGGGTCTGGCCGATGAACGCGAACAGCTCTGCGCTGTCGAACCCCTGGGTGACGTCGTAGCCCTGGTTGGTGCCGGCGGTGTACCCGCCAGCCGTCGTGAGCGAATCGACCACGTCCGTCTCGAACTGCCGCTCCGACACGTGCCCCGCCATCAGCCTGCCTCCCGTAGTGCGCGCAGTGAGGCCACGAGGCCCGGCACGTCGTCGCGTGCCGCCGAGATCAGGATGTCGACGTCGACCGACCAGTAGCCGTGCACGATCCGGTTCCGCAGGCGCACCGGATCCGACCACGCGACCGTCGGGTGCGCGTCTTTGAGCTCCGCCGAGACCCGCCCGCACGCCTCGCCGAGGACCGTGAAGTTCCAGAGCAGCGCGTCGAGCAGGTCGCGGTCGGTGCCCGGCTGGTCGGGCTCCAGGCGCCCGGCGATGGCGACGATGCGTTCGCCCGCCTCGATCATCTCCTGGAGGAACAGGCGGTCACGCGACATGGAGGAGCCGAGCCTCTTCCAGGACTCGGTCACGGATCGCGGGGTGCAGCGCGGCCTTCGACACCAGATCGACGCGGCGCCCGAACAGGTCTGACAGCTCGTCCTCCAGGCGGTTGACCGAGAACCCGAGGTGGTGCCCCGGCGCCAGGACGTACAGCAGGTCCAGGTCGCTGCCGGGCCGGTCGTCGCCTCGCGCGACGGAGCCGAACGCCGACAGCTCGGCGACGCCGTAGCGCTCGCAGAGGTCTGCGAGACGGCTCCGATCGACGGCGGTGCCGCCGATGACGACAGACGTGTCGCCTCCCACGTCCCCCATGGTCGCATCGCCGGCGGCAGAGCGCACGGACCGATCACGAGCCATCACGCCACTCCCGGCAGCCCGTCGATGCC
>DASUEE010000101.1:0-6148 GCA_036275235.1 Acidimicrobiales bacterium
CTTCACAGGAGGAACTGATGCACGTGCTCACCACGGCGAAGATGCTCGGTCTGTCGGCCGACGAGCGCAGTGACCTCTCCGGCACCATCGAGGAGCGCCTCGTCCTGGCTGCCCTCGAGGAGCTCGCCTCGGCGCACCCCGACCACGCCGACCTCTTCATCCTCGCCTCCGACCGCGTGCGCAGCTCCCGGTCCGCCGGCCTCGAGATCCTCGACCAGGACAGCGTCTTCAGCCGCTACCGCGACAGCAACGAGATCCAGCTGCGCTACCGCGGCGAGATGCGCGAGGTCTTCGACGACCTGCTCATCGACCTCGCCCTCCGTGGCGTCGACATGACCGACGGCGCGAGCGCCGACGAGCCCAGCGGCGTCAGCGGCTGAGCCGGGCGGGCCCAGCCCGCCTCCGATCGACCGACGATCCCCCGCTCCGGCGGGGGATCGTCCGCGTCCGGAGCCCGACCGAGGGGACAGCGGCCCGGCGATGTGCTTCAGTGGGCCTGAGGCCGCCGGAGGGGACGCCGGCGGCGCCGTCGGGTCCCCGGCGCGCCCGGCGGGAGCAGCGCGGCGCCGCGATCGACAGGGGGACCCATGGCCCGGATCACGCTGACCGTCGACGGGACGGAGTACACCGACGACGTCGAGCCCAGGACGTTGCTGGTGCACCACCTCCGGGAGGCGCTCGGCCTCACCGGCACCAACGTCGGGTGCGACACGTCGAACTGCGGGGCGTGCACCGTGCACGTCGACGGGCAATCGGTGAAGTCGTGCACGATGCTCGCCGTCCAGGCCGACGGGCGCGAGGTGCTCACCATCCAGGGCCTGGCCGACACCTGGGAGGGCGACGGGCTCCACCCGCTCCAGCAGGCGTTCAACGAGTGCCACGCCCTCCAGTGCGGCTACTGCACGCCGGGGATGATCATGGCGAGCCTCGACCTGCTGAACGAGAACCCCGACCCGACCGCCGAAGAGGTGCGCCACGGGCTCGAGGGGAACCTGTGCCGCTGCACCGGCTACCAGAACATCGTCGCCGCCGTGCGCAGCGCCGCCGTGGCCATCCGCGAGGGGGCGGGCGAACCCGCGCCGGCGCGTGAGGGGGTGCCGGCATGACCATGGCACCGGAAGCCCCGACCACCCACGGCGGCATCGGCTCCTCCCCCCGCCGCAAGGAGGACGCCCACCTCGTCACCGGCCAGACCGCCTGGACCGACAACCTCGCGCCGGTCGGCACGCTCCACCTGGCCTTCGTCCGCAGCCCCATGGCGCACGCCCGCATCGGTTCGATCGACGCGAGCGCCGCCGAGGACATGCCCAACGTGCTGGGCGTCTTCACCGGCGACGACTTCGCCGACGAGTGCGCCACCCTCCCCTGCGCCTGGCCGGTCACGCCCGACATGGTCCAGCCCCTCCACCCGCCGATCGCCCGGCACAAGGTCCGCTTCGCCGGAGACCCGGTGGCCGTGGTCGTGGCGCGCGACCGGGCCAGCGCCGTCGACGCCGCCGAGACCGTGGTCGTCGACTACGACCCGCTCCCCGCCGTGGTCGACCTCGAGCGGGCGCTCACCGACGAGGTCGTGCTGCACGAGGACGAGGGCACCAACAAGGCCTTCTTCTTCTCGATGCCCACCGGCGCCGACGTGGACGAGACGTTCGCGAAGGCCGACGTGGTGGTGAAGCGCCGTTTCCTGCAGCAGCGCCTGCTGCCGACGCCGATCGAACCCCGGGCGGTGCTGTGCATCCCCCAGGCCGCGGCCGGCGACTTCACCCTCTACTCGTCCACGCAGATCCCCCACGTGCTGCGCACGATGCTGTCGATCGTCACCGGGATGCCCGAGCACAAGCTGCGGGTCGTCGCACCGGACGTCGGGGGCGGCTTCGGCGCCAAGCTCCAGGTCACCGGCGAGGAGGTGGTCGCGGTCCTCGTCGCCAAGCGCCTCGGCCGGCCGGTGAAGTGGACCGAGACCCGCTCCGAGACGAACCTGACCATGCACCACGGGCGGGGCCAGATCCAGGACATCGAGATCGCTGCCACCCGGGAAGGCAAGCTCCTCGGTCTCAAGGTCGACCTGCTCGCCGACATGGGCGCCTACCTGATGCTGGTGACGCCGGGCGTGCCGATCCTCGGCGCCTTCATGTTCCCGGCGATCTACAAGATGGACGCCTACCGCTTCCAGTGCACCGGCGTGTTCACGTCGAAGACCCCCACGGACGCCTACCGGGGCGCCGGCCGCCCGGAGGCCACGTTCGCCATCGAGCGGATCATGGACGAGCTCGCCGTCGAGCTCGACATGGACCCCCTCGAGCTGCGGCGGATGAACTGGATCCGCCACGAGGAGTTCCCGTTCGAGACCGTGGCCGGGCTCACCTACGACTCCGGCAACTACGAGGCCGCCACCGACCGGGCCGTGGAGCTGTTCGACTACGACGGTCTGCGCCGCGAGCAGGAGGAGCGCCGCCAGCGGGGCGACACCGTCCAGCTCGGCATCGGCATCTCCACCTTCACCGAGATGTGCGGCCTGGCCCCGTCGCGGGTGCTCGGCCAGCTCGACTACGGCGCCGGCGGCTGGGAGGCGGCCACCGTCCGGATGCTCCCCTCCGGGAAGGTGCAGGTGGTCACCGGTTCGTCGCCGCACGGGCAGGGCCACGAGACCACGCTCAGCCAGATCGCGTCGTCGGCGCTCGGCGTGCCCTACGAGGACATCGAGGTCCTGCACGGCGACACCCAGGTGGCACCCATGGGCATGGACACGTACGGCTCGAGGTCGCTGGTGGTCGGCGGCATCGCCCTGCAGCGCGCGGCCACCAAGGTCGTGGACAAGGCCCGCCGGGTGGCGGCGCACCTGCTCGAGGCGTCCGAGGACGACCTCGAGTTCGAATCCGGGCGGTTCTCGGTCCGTGGGACACCCAGCTCGGGCACCACGATCCAGGAGGTGGCGCTGGCGGTGTTCGCGGCGCACGACTACCCGGAGGACATGGAGCCCGACCTCACCGGGCACGCCGTCTACGACCCGACCAACTTCTCGTACCCGCACGGCACCCACCTGTGCGCGGTGGAGGTCGACACCGAGACGGGGCGACCGACGATCCGCACGTACGTGGCGGTCGACGACGTCGGGAAGGTGATCAACCCTCAGATCGTGGAGGGCCAGGTCCACGGCGGCCTGGCCCAGGGCATCGCCCAGGCGCTGTACGAGGGGGTGGTCTACGACGACGACGGCAACCTGGTCACCGGCACCTTGGTCGACTACCTGGTGCCGGCGGCACCCGACCTGCCGGAGTTCACCACCGACCGCACCGAGACGCCGGCCGACAACGACCTCGGGGTCAAGGGCGTCGGCGAGGCCGGCACCATCGCCTCCACACCGGCGGTCGTCAACGCCATCGTCGACGCGGTGCGCCACCTCGGCGTCGCCGACGTCGAGATGCCGTGCACGCCGGAGCGGGTCTGGCGAGCGATCCAGGACGCGCAGGAGGGAGCCCAGCGATGATCCCCGCCGCCTTCGACTACCTCGCCCCCACCAGCGTCGACGACGTGGTGGCGGCGCTCGCCGAGCACGGCGAGGACGCCAAGGTGCTGGCCGGCGGGCACAGCCTGCTGCCGCTGATGAAGCTGCGCTTCGCCGTCCCGTCCGTCGTCGTCGACATCGGCCGGGTCGACGAGCTGCGGGGGGTCACCGACGCCGGCGACCACCTCGTGATCGGCGCCGGCACCACCCACCACGAGGTCGTGCACCACCCGCTCGTGCGGGAGCACTGCGGCCTGCTGGCCGAGGCGACGTCGATGGTCGGCGACGCCCAGGTCCGCCACCGGGGCACGATCGGTGGCGCCACCGCCCATGGCGACTCGGCGGGCGACCTGCCGGCGGTGATGGCGGCGCTCGACGCCACCTTCGTCGCCCAGGGTCCCGGGGGGCGGCGCGACATCCCGGCGGCCGAGTTCTTCCAGGGCTACCTCGAGACGGCGCTGGCGCCGGACGAGGTGCTGGTCCAGGTGCAGGTCCCGAAGCTCGACGGCTCGTGGGGGCACGCCTACGAGAAGTTCTCCCGGGTCTCCCAGGCCTGGGCGATCGTGGGCGTCGCCGCGCTGGTGCGACGGGAGAACGGCTCCATCGCGGAGGCCCGCGTCGGCCTCACCAACATGGATGCCGTCCCGGTGCGGGCGAGCGCCGCCGAGCAGGCGCTGGCCGGCACCGACCGGACCCAGGACGCCATCCGCGCCGCGTGCGGCCACGCCGCCGACGGCACCAACCCGCCGGCCGACCTGTCGGCCCAGCCCGACTACCGCCAGCACCTCGCCCGGGTGCTCTCGGCCCGAGCCGTCCAGCGCGCCGCCGGGTAGCCGCAACCGCCGTTCTGGGGTACCGATCCCCCCGCATGCGGGGGGATCGGTACCCCAGTTCGTTCCGTCAGTCGCCGTCCCGTCTTTCGTCGCCGGTGGCGGCCTGCTGGGCGCGGGCGTAGGCGAGCTGGAGGAAGTCGGACGCCCCCACCATCGTGAGCACCGTCATCGCGGTGCGGGTGAAGCGCGGCGCCACCACGAGGCCGGTGACGAACAGGGTCGCCGTCCACTGGCTGAGGCAGAACGGGCAGGTCATCAGCTCGCCGACGGCGTGGCGCCAGCCGGTGGCCCGGACCTCCTCGTGGAGCTCGGCCGGCCCCGCCGGGCCCTCGAACCGGGTGAAGGCCATGCGCAGGGGGCTCGTGATCGCGTCCTTCGCCAGGGTGCGGGTGAAGATGAACGTGGCCACGACGCCGAGGCCGAGGTCGGCGGCCGAGATCCGCTCGGGCAGCTTGCGGCGTCCGAGGAACGCGGTGACCGCCACGAAGAGGGCGTAGACCCCGAGCAGCACGGCGTACGCGCCGAGCGGGCGGTCGTCGTCGGCGTCGCGGCGGTACTCCTCGGCGTGCTCCTGCAGGCGCTCGGTCGCGGTGGCCATCGCGGTGCCCTACCCGCTCCGGCACGGAACGAACTCGGTCCCGGCGGCGTTGAGCCCTACCGTGCCGCCGATGCCTCCGGTCGACCGACCCCAGCCCTACGGCACGCCGCGCCGCTGGGCCGTGTTCGCGCTCGGCATCTGCTCGCTGCTCACCGGCATCGCCCTCGCCATCGAGGCCGACCTCGGCGTCGGCTCGTGGCAGGTGCTCGAGACCGGGCTCGTGGAGGCGACCGGGCTCGGCTTCGGGGTGGTCGTGCTGCTCGAGGCGGCCGTGGCGCTCTCCCTCGCGTGGGCGTGGCTCGGCGAGCGCCCGTGGATCGCCACGGTCGTGCTCGCGTTCGGCGGGGTGGGCATCGGCGTCCTCCTCGACCTGCTGTCCACGCCCGGCTCGGTCCTCGGCCAGGCAGCCCTCCTCACCGCGTCGATCCCGCTCGTGGCCGTCGGCGTGGCGTTCTACCTCGCCTCCGACCTCGGGGCATCCGCGCAGGACGCCCTCTTCGTGGGCTTCTACCGCCGCTACGGCGTCCGTCCCGGCGTGGTCCGCTTCTCGATCGACGCCGGCCTGGTGATCGCCGGCACCCTGCTCGGCGGGCAGCTCGGCGCCGGCACCGTCCTCGTCACCCTCGCCGTCCCCGCCCTGATCGAGCCGGCCCTCCGCCTCGGCCACCGCCTCGCCGCCACGCCGCTGCCGGAGGCGCTGCTGCGCGACGCGCCCGTCGCCGAGGTCTTGACCTCGGAGGTCGTTGACGGCGCCCCCACGGTGGGTTGACCTGTGGCGGTGACCGACGACGACCTCACCGCCCTCGCCCACCAGTCCATGCCCTTCGCCGCCGGGCTCGGCCTGCAGATCGAATCCGGCGGACCCGACGGCGTGGTCGGGCGCGCGTCCTGGCAGGCGGACCGCTGCACCGTGGGCGGTGCGCTCCACGGCGGGTACCTGATGGCGCTGGCCGACTCCGTCGGCGCGCTTTGCGCGCACCTCAACCTCCCCGCCGGCGCCGGCACATCCACCATCGAGTCGAAGACGAACTTCCTCAGGGCGGCCACCGGGGGCGACGTCACGATCACGTCCACACCCCTGCACGCGGGGCGCACCACCATCGTGGTCGTCACCGACATCACCCGGGCCGACGGGAAGCTGGTCACGCGCACGACCCAGACCCAGGCGGTCCTCGGGGGCTGATGCCGGTCCAGCGGGTCTCCGACCCCGACGAC
>DASUEE010000102.1:0-10885 GCA_036275235.1 Acidimicrobiales bacterium
CGGCACCCGGCCGAGCAGCAGGTAGGCCGCCACCAGCGAGCCGTCGACGTGCACCGGCGTCACGAGCGAGCGGCTCCACCCCCGTCGGGTGGCCTTCCCCGTGCACGCCCGGCGGCAGGGTGGCGATGTCGAGCGGGACGATGCCGCCGGCAGGCACCTCTCCCCAGGGCCGCCAGCCCTGGGGCACCTCGGCGGAGATGGCCTCGACGACCGGCGCATCCTCCTCGCGGGCCGTGGTGACCCGGGGACCCGACGGGACCGTGAGGTCGATCAGGAACCACCGCGAGCCGTAGGACCGGCCAGCGCGGTGCCGCTGCCGTCGACCACGAGGACGAGCGGGCGCAGCAGGTCGAGCAGGTGGGCCGCCTCCACGGTCGGGAAGTTGGCCAGGAGGGGGTGCGGCGGGTTCAGCGGAGCGCGAGGAAGGCGGCGAGGGCGGCGGCGCAGGCGCCGAGGCCGAGACCCCCGACCACGTCGAGGGGGAGGTGCACGCCCACCGCCATGCGGGCGAGGCCGACGACCGCCGCCAGGGCGAGGGCGGCACCCACCGGCCGGCGGGTGCCCAGGGCGGCGGCCACCAGGGACGCGGCGGCGACGGCCACGTGGGACGACGGGTAGCCGAGGCCGCGCGCCTCGTCGAGGACCTCGACCTCCGCGCCGACACCCGCAGGGCGGGGCCGATCGACCACGTCCTTCACCTGGGCGTTGACGAACCACGCGGCGGCGCCGGCGAGCAGCACCGCGACCGCGACGCGGAGCCGGCGGCGGTCGGCGAGGACCGCGGCGACCAGGGCGACGAGCACGATCGCGCCACGGGCGCCCAGCTGCATCACGACCTCGAGCGTCTCGATGGCGGGACGCGGGAGGTCGTTGACCGCCTCGACCACCGCCACCTCGCCGACGACCGGCCCTCCGGAGGCGATCGCGCCGCCGACCACGACCACCACGGCGCCGGCGATGCCGAGTCGCGCCTGCGGTGCCAGACGGGGGGTCACCCGGGCGGGAGCAGGCCCACGGCGTCGTGGACCCGGCGCAGGGTCGCCGACGCGACCGCCCGCGCCTTCTCGGCACCGGCGTGGAGGATGGCGGTCGTGGCCGACGGGTCGGACACCAGCTCGGCGTACCGCGCCTGCACCGGAGCCAGCATCTCGACGACGGCCTCCGCGGCGTCGGCCTTCAGCGGCCCGTACATCGAGTACTCGTCGGCGAGGAGCTTCGGGTCGCGACCGGTGGCGGCGCCCAGGATCGACAACAGGTTCGACACGCCCGGCTTCCCGTCCGGGTCGAAGCGGACCTCGTTGTCCGTGTCGGTGACGGCCCGCTTGATCTTCTTCTCGATCGACGTCGGGTCGTCGAGCACGAGGATCGTCCCCTGGGGCGAGTCGAGCGACTTGGACATCTTGTTGGCGGGCGACTGGAGGTCCATGATCCGGGCGCCCACGGGCGGGATCACGTGCTCGGGGACGACGAGCACGTCGCGCCCGACCCGCGAGTTCACGCGCTCGGCGATGTCCCGTGCCAGCTCGATGTGCTGGCGCTGGTCGTCGCCGACCGGGACGACGTCGGCGTCGTAGAGGAGGATGTCGGCGGCCTGCAGGGCGGGATACGTGAACAGGCCGGCCGATACGAAGCCGGCGCGCTCGCTCTTGTCCTTGAACTGGGTCATCCGCGACAGCTCGCCGAAGCTGGCGAAGCACTCCATCAGCCAGGCGAGACCGGTGTGCTCCGGGACGTGGCTCTGGACGAAGAGGGTGCAGGTCTCCGGTTCGAGGCCGCACGCCACGAGCAGCGCCGCCAGCGACACCGTGCGCTCGCGCAGCTCGGCGGGGTCCTGGGGCAGCGTGAGGGCGTGGAGGTCGACCACGCAGAACACGGCCTCCTGGGTGTGCTGGTCCGCCACCCAGCGTCGGACCGCTCCGAGGTAGTTCCCGAGGTGCACGTCGCCGGTGGGCTGGATGCCGGAGAAGGAGCGGACCATGGCGGCGCATCGTAGGGGCGCCGCCCGGAGCCACCCGACCCGTTCAGCCGGCGGGCGCGCGCTCGGGGACGCCGAGGAGGTAGCCCTGGCCGTAGGCGATGCCGAGGCGGTGCACGGTGTCGAGCTGATCGTCGGTCTCGATGCCCTCGGCGATGATCGACGCACCGGTCTCGACGGCGAAGCTCTGCAGGCCGGCGACCAGGGCGCGCTTGGCGGGGTCGGTGTCGATCCCCCGGATCCAGGACTTGTCGAGCTTCACGTACCGGGCCTCGAGGGCGAGGATGTGGGCGAGGCTCGCGAAGCCGGCGCCGGCGTCGTCCACCGAGATCTGCACGGCGGCACCGATCTCGGCGATGGCGCTGCGCAGCGCCGGGTAGTCGGCCACCGGCTCCATCTCGCTGATCTCGAGCACGATCCCCCGACCGGCTGCCGGTTCGAGCACCACCTGCAGGTCCCGGGGGGTGAGCAGGAGGGTGGGGGTGACGTTCAGCGCCAGCCAGCACGCCGGTGGGAGGGCGGTCGTCGCCTGGCGGACCGCCTCCGTGAGCGTGGCGTGCTCGAGCTCGCGCGTCGCCCCCAGCCGGATGGCCTCCCCGAACACCTCCGACGGGGGCAGCCCGGCGTCGAAGCGGCTGAGGGCCTCGTGGCCGGCGACCGCACCGGTGGTGAGGTCGAGGATCGGCTGGAAGACGGGGTGGAACGCGCTCGTGGCGACGATCGCGTCGATGCGGGCCCGGGCGTCGGCGCGCATGCGGGACGTGCGCAGCGCCCCGGCCAGCACGCCACGCACGAGGGCGGCGGTGTCGATGGTGAGGGCCAGCAGCCCGTCGACCGCGCTCGCCGCGCCGGTGACCACGACGACGGCGAGCGTGCTGGCGCCGTCGCGCACCGGGGCGGCGTGCACGACGCGGTCGGGGAGCGTGACCGAGGTCGGCCCGTCGGGGAGCCCACGGTCGATGAGGTGGAGCTGCTCGCGAGCGGAGGCGAGCTGCAGGAGCCGCCGCCCCTCCCCGCCGGCGGCGGCCAGCTGGCGGGCCCGCCCCCCGGCGACCTCGACGATCTCCACCCCCTGCACGTCGGGTTCGGCCACCAGCGCATCGCAGAGCGCGGCCGCGCCGGCGACCACGTCGGTCGCCGCGCCGGCGGCGGCGGCCGCGGAGGCGAGCACCGAGCGGCGGCGGGCGACGGTGGCGGTGAGGCGGTCGATCCAGGCCCGCTGGCCCCGCAGCTGGGCACGGACCCGCGCGGCGAGCTCGTCGAGGTCGAAGGGCTTCGCCAGGTAGTCGTCGGCACCGGAGTCGAGTCCCTCCACCGCGGAGGCCGGCGTCCCCATCGCGGTCACCAGGATCACGGGCAGCAGGGCCAGCTCGGGGTCGCCGCGGATCTCGCCGAGCACGGCGAGGCCGTCCATCCCGGGCATCATCCGGTCGAGGAGGACGAGGTCGACCGGCTCGGCGCGCAGCCGGGCGAGTGCGCCGGGGCCGTCCTCGGCGGCGTGCACCTCCAGCCCTTCGAGGCGCAGGGTCGCGCAGATCAGGTCGCGGACGCCGGGATCGTCGTCCACCACGAGGATGCGCGGGGCGCCCACATCGGGAGGATAGGCACAATTGTGGTCGAAGCGCCACCCTCCGTGGTAGGGCTCCGACGTCCGGCCGGACCATCCACGATCGGCGGCGGGGCCGGACGTACCCTCGTGCCGTGGCCGTCGACGTCGCGACCCCGGTCTTCCAGGGCCCGTTCGATCTGCTCCTGCACCTCATCCTGCAGGACCAGGTCGACCTGTACGAGGTGCGCCTGTCCGACATCGTCGACGCCTACCTGGCCGAGCTCGAGCGCATGGAGTCCATGGACCTCGAGCTGGCCACCGAGTTCCTGCTCATCGCCGCCACGCTCATCGAGCTCAAGTCCAAGCGGCTGCTGCCCGGCGACCCCGACCTCGACCTCGACGACGAGCTCGCCCTCTGGGAGGAGCGGGACCTGCTCCTGTCCCGGCTGGTCGAGTGCAAGACGTTCAAGGACGCCGCCGCCGCGATGGGAGCCATCGCCGGCGAGGCCTCCCGGTCCTTCCCCCGCCTCGTGGGGGTGGAGGAGCGCTTCCTCGGGCTCCTGCCCGACCTGCTCGCCGACACCACGCCGGACGACCTGCGCCGGGCGTTCCTGCGGGCGGTCGCACCGAAGCCGGTGCCCAGGGTCCACATCGACCACATCCACCAGATCCGGGTCACGGTCACCGACGCCGTCGCCGAGCTCCTCGACGAGCTGCCGCGCCTCGGCCGGGCCACCTTCGCCCAGCTCACCGCCGACCTGGTCGAGCGGCTCGAGGTGGTCGTCCGCTTCCTCGCCGTCCTCGAGCTGTACAAGCAGGGCTGGATCGACCTGCAGCAGCCCGAGGCGCTCGGCGCGCTCACCGTGATCTGGACCGGCCGTCCCGACGACGACGAGCTCGACCTCGAGGACCTCGCCTTCGTCGACGCCTACGATGGATAGGTGACAGAAGCCCCCGACAGCGTCGAGGACCTCCGGGAGCGGGAGCTGCGCCGGGCCGCGGAAGCCCTCCTGCTGGTCACCGAGGAGCCCCTGACCGTCGAGCTGATGGCCCAGCTCCTCGAGGCCCCGGTCGACCGGATCGAGGCCCTGTGCCAGGAGCTGGCAGCCGAGTACGACGCCACCGACCGCGGCTTCCAGCTGGTGAAGGTGGCGGGCGGGTGGCGCTACCAGACGCACCCCGACCTCGCGCCGTACATCGAGCGCTTCGTCCTCGACGGGCAGTCGGGGCGGATGTCGAACGCCGCACTGGAGACGCTGGCGATCGTGGCCTACAAGCAGCCGATCTCGCGGGCGCAGATCGCCGCGATCCGCGGCGTGAACGTCGACGGCGTCATGCGCACGCTCGTGCAGCGCGGCTACGTCGACGAGGTCGGCCGCGACCACGGCCCGGGCCAAGCCGTGCTGTACGGCACGACGCCGTCGTTCCTCGAGAAGCTCGGGATCAACGCCCTCGACGAGCTGCCGGCGCTGGGCGAGTTCGTCCCGAGCGCCGACGTCTACGAAGCGCTGGAGAAGGGGCTGCGCCCCGATGCCCTCGACGCGCTGGACGATGCCGGCGAGGGCGAGGTCGCGCCGGACGACCCGTCCGAGGAGGGGTGAGCGAGCCCGTCCGGCTCCAGAAGCTCCTGGCCCGCGCCGGCATCGGCAGCCGGAGGGTGGTCGAGGAGCTCATCGAGCAGGGGAGGGTCCGGGTGAACGGCGAGGTGGCCGAGCTCGGGCGGCGCGCCGACCCCGACGTGGATGCCATCGAGGTCGACGGCGCGCTCGTCGGGGTGCGCCCGGACACCGTCTGGTACCTGCTGAACAAGCCGGCCGGCGTCGTCACCACCGCCGCCGATCCGCAGGGCCGGCCCACGGTCGTGCAGCTCGTCCCCGAGGAGCCCCGGGTGTTCCCGGTGGGCCGCCTCGACGCCGAGACCGAGGGCCTCCTGCTCCTCACGAACGACGGTGACGTGACGCACCGGCTCACCCACCCGAGCCACGGGGTCGAGAAGGAGTACCTCGCCCACGTCGAGGGGAACCCGTCGCGGGGTGTGCTCCGGCGCCTCCGTGAGGGGGTCGACCTGGACGACGGACGGACCGCGCCGGCGAAGGCGTCGCTCGTCGCTCCCGACGTCGTGCGCCTCACCATCCACGAGGGTCGCAACCGGCAGGTCCGGCGCATGTGCGAGGCCGTCGGGCACCCCGTCCTGCGCCTCGTGCGGGTGCGGATCGGACCGCTCACCGACGACCGGCTCGGGCCGGGGGAGTGGCGACCGCTGCGCCAGGACGAGGTGCGTGCGCTGGAACGGGCTGCCGGGCCCGCGCCCCGCCCCACGTAGCATCGAAGGCCGTGCCACGACCCCTCGAGCACCGGGCGAACATCGTCGGCGTCGGCCTCATCGGCGGCTCCATCGGCCTCGCGCTGCGCGCCGAGGGGTGGCGGGTGTCTGGTTCGGACCACGACGAGGCCCGCACCTCGCGAGCGCTCGAGCTCGGCGTCATCGACGACCTGGGCCTCGATCCGGACGCCGAGCTCACCTTCGTCGCGACGCCCGTGCGCACCGTCGCCGAGGCGGCCGGGAAGGCCCTGGCCGGGACCACGGGCCTGGTCACCGACGTCGGCTCGGTGAAGGCGCCCATCGTGCAGGCCGTCGGCGATCCCCGCTTCGTCGGCGGGCACCCGATGGCCGGCTCGGAGCAGGAGGGCGTCGACGGCGCCACCGCCGACCTGTTCGAGGGCGCCGTGTGGGTGCTCACGCCCACCCCTGGCACCGACGACGCCGCCTACGCCCGCGTCCGCTCGGTCGTGTCGTCCTTCGGGGCCGACGTGATCGCCCTCCCGCCGGACCGCCACGACGAGCTCGTCGCGGTGGTCTCCCACGTGCCGCACCTCACGGCGGCGTCGCTCATGCGCATCGCCGACGAGCGCGCCGACGAGCACGCCGCGCTGCTGCGGCTGGCGGCGGGCGGGTTCCGTGACATGACCCGGATCGCGTCGGGTCACCCCGGCATCTGGCCCGACATCTGCGAGGAGAACCGCCACGCCATCGTCGCCGGGCTCGACCGCCTCATCGCCGCGCTGGGCGAGGCGCGCGAGCAGGTGGCCTCGAGCGATCGAGACGCCCTCCTCGCCGACCTCACACGGGCGCGGGCGGCGCGGGTGAACCTGCCGGCCCGCTACGCCCGCCCCTCCGAGCTGGCCGAGGTGCGAGTGCCGGTGCCCGACCGGGCCGGCGTCCTCGCCGACGTCACCACGCTGGCCAGCGAGCTGGCCGTGAACATCGTCGACCTCGAGATCGCCCACTCGTCCGAGGGGCAGCAGGGCGTGCTCATCCTGGTGGTGGAGGCGGAGATGTCCGAGCGCTTCCGCGGCGGGCTCCTCGCCCGGGGGTACCGCCCCTCGGTGCGGCGGCTGGACTGAGGTGCAGGACCCCCTCCCCGTCGAGCCGGTCGCCGGACCCGTCGACGCCACCGTCGCCCTGCCGGGTTCGAAGAGCATCACGAACCGGGCCCTGATCTGCGCCGCCCTGGCCGAGGGCACCTCCGTGCTGCGTGGCGTCCTGCACGCCGACGACACCGTGGCGATGGTGGAGGCGCTGCGCGCCCTCGGCGTCGAGGTCACGGGGACCGGCCACGCCGAGCTCACCGTGTCCGGGCCGCCCCGCCGCTGCGCCACCGTCGACGCCCGCCAGAGCGGCACCACGGCCCGCTTCCTGCTGCCGCTGCTGGCGCTGCTCGACGGCGTCAGCACCCTCGATGGCGACCCCCAGCTGCGCGACCGCCCCATGGGTCCGACCTTCGAGGCCCTGCGCGACGCCGGCGCTCGGGTCGAGGAGCTCGGTGGCGACGGCAGCTTGCCCGTCACGGTCGCCGGCCCGCTGCGAGCTGCGAGCCTGGAGCTGCCCGGCGACGTCTCCAGCCAGTTCCTCTCCGGCCTGCTGCTCGCCGGTCCGGCGACACCGGAGGGGCTCCAGGTCACGCTCACCACCGAGCTCGTGTCCCGGCCCTACGTCGAGATGACCGTGTCCGTGGTGGAGGCCTTCGGCGGGCTCGTCGACCACGACGTCGTCGGCGGCCGCGAGTCCTGGCACGTGGCCCCGGGCGGCTACCGGCCCACGACGTACGGGATCGAGCCCGATGCCTCCGCGGCGTCGTACGTGTTCGCGGCCGCCGTGCTCACCGGAGGCCGGGTGACCGTGCCCGGGCTCTCGCGGTCGGCCCTGCAGGGCGACGTCGCGTTCGCCGACGTCCTCGGGCGCATGGGCGCGGAGGTCACCTGGCACGACGACGCGGTCACCGTGGCCGCCGGCGCGCGGCTGGTCGGCATCGACGTCGACATGGAACCCATCTCCGACACCGTGCCCACGCTGGCCGCGATGGCCGCCCTCGCCGAGGGGCCCACCACCATCCGGGGGGTCGGGTTCATCCGGGCGAAGGAGAGCGACCGGATCGCAGGTCCGGTCGCCGAGCTGCGCCGCTGCGGCGCCGACGCCGAAGCCACCGACGACGGCATGGTCATCCGCCCCGCGCCGCTCCGGCCGGCGACGTTCGAGACCTACCGCGACCACCGCATGGCGATGGCCTTCTCGCTGCTCGGGCTCGTCGCGCCGGGGATGGAGATCCGTGACCCGGGGTGCGTCGCCAAGACGTTCCCGGGCTGGTGGGACCTGCTGGACCAGCTGCGGACCGGGTCGCTCCCCGCTGCTCGCGGGCCGGCCGGCGGCGCTGGGTAGGTTCGGCGGCCATGTCGCCCGACGCGCTGCGCGTGATCGCCATCGACGGGCCCGCCGGGTCCGGGAAGTCCACCGTCGCCCGCCGACTGGCCGAGCGCCTCGACCTCGAGTACCTCGACACCGGCGCGATGTACCGGGCGGTGACGTTCGCCGTCCTGCGCCGTGGGCTCGACCCGGCTGACGCCGACGTGGTGGCCGAGCTGGCCCGGAACCTCGAGCTGCAGGTCACCCTCGACGGCGTCGTGGTCGACGGCGTCGACGCCACCATCGAGATCCGTGGCCCGGAGGTGACCCGGGCGGTCAGCGCCGTGGCGGCGAACCCCGAGGTCCGGGCCGAGCTGGTCTCGCGCCAGCGCGAGTGGGCGCGCCGGCGGGGGGGCGGCGTCCTCGAGGGTCGCGACATCGGGTCCGTCGTCTTCCCCGACGCCCAGCTGAAGGTGTACCTCGACGCCCGGCCGGAGGTGCGCGCCGCACGTCGCTCGAAGGAGGTCACCGACCTCGACTACGAGACGGTGGCGGCCGACATCGCCCGCCGCGACGCGCTCGACCAGGGCCGCGAGGCCTCCCCGCTGACCCGGGCCGGCGACGCGGTCGAGGTCGACACGAGCGACCTCGACATCGACGAGATCGTCGAGCTCCTGGCGGCCCAGATCGATGGCTGACGTCGAGCGGGCCGACGCCGCGACCGACATCGGCCGCCCGCCCACGAGGGGCGAGCGGGTGCTCTACTTCCTGGTGCGGGGCCTGGTGGCGGTGATCGCCCGGGTGTGGTTCCGCCTCGAGGTGCACGGGCGGGAGCACCTGCCCGACGGCCCCTTCGTGCTCGCTCCGGTCCACCGCTCGAACATCGACTTCCTGCTCGCCGCGTGCGTCACGCCCCGTCGGATGCGGTACATGGGCAAGCACACCATCTGGAAGTACGAGGGCCTCGGCCGGTTCTTCACGGCGCTGGGCGCGTTCCCCGTGCACCGTGGCTCCGCCGACCGCGAGGCGCTGCGGCGCTGCGAGGCGTCGCTGTCCGGCGGGGAGCCGCTCGTGATGTTCCCGGAGGGCACCCGGCGAAGCGGCCCGGTGGTGGAGGAGCTCTTCGACGGCACCGCGTTCGTCGCAGCACGGGCCGGCGTCCCGATCGTGCCGATGGGCATCGGGGGCTCCGAGGCGGCGATGCCGCGCGGCTCCAAGGGGATCCGACCGGTCAAGATCGTCGTCGTGCTCGGCGAGCCGCTCGCCGCGCCGGCGGGGGAGCAGGGCGCTCGCCCGTCGCGTCGCGCCGTGCGGGAGACCACCGAGCGCCTGCGCCACGTGGTGCAGGACCTCTTCGACGAGGCCCAGCGGCGGGCCGGTCGCTCGAACTCCTGATGCGACGTCGGCGCTTCCTCCAGGCGTCGGCGGCGACCGTCGCCGGTGCCGGGCTCGGCGCCTGCGGCGACGACGCGGCGCCCACCCCGGACGAGGGCCAGGTCCTGGGCACGGTCGATGAGGTCCGTTCGGCGATCGCCGAGTGGGGTGGGCCCTCCGGCCCGCACTGCGTCTGAACGGGTCAGGCGGAGGCTGACGGCGAGCTGACCAGCGCGCCGAGCACGGTGCTGGCGGCGACCTCACGGTCGATGACCGCCGGACGGTCGCTCAAGGTGCCCCCGAGGGTGAGCGTGGCCACCACGTCGAGGGCGGTGAGCAGGTCGCGCAGGTTCCGGGGCGGCGGGAAGTACTCCTCCTCCTCGGTGATGCGCAGCTCCTCGATGCCGTTCTGCGGGTCGAGGCGGTCGATCACCCAGCAGACCAGCTCCTCCGGTGCGCTGGCGCCGGCGGTCACGCCCACGACGCCGCTGAGGTCGGTCGGGACCTCCTCGGGTGTGTTCACCCGGTGGACGCGGGGGCAGCCCATCTCGCGCGCCAGCGACTCGAGCGCCCGGGTGTTCGACGAGTTCGCCGACCCGATCACGACGATGGCATCGCAGCGGCCGGCCAGCTCCATCAGCGCCGCCTGGCGGTTCGTGGTGGCGAAGCAGAGGTCGCTGCGGCCCGGGGTCCACACGCCGGGGAAGCGCTCCCTCGTCCGCTCCTCCACGTCTTGCCAGTCACGGTGCGACAGCGTGGTCTGTGCCAGGAGGGCGACCCGTTCGTCGAGGTCGGGGAGGGCGTCGACCTCCTCGACGGATTCGACGCGGTGGATGGCCTCGGGGGCGACGGCCATCGTGCCCACCGCCTCCTCGTGCCCCTCGTGGCCGACGTAGACGATCTGGTAGCCCTTGCCCGCCCGGACCTTCACCTCGTGGTGGACCTTGGTGACGAGGGGGCACACGGCGTCGACGACGTACCCGCCGTTCGCCTTGGCGGCCTCCACCACCTCGGGGGCCGACCCGTGGGCAGACAGCATCACCGGCCGACCTGGCGGCACCTCGGCGATGTCGTCGACGAAGACCACGCCCAGGTCGCGGAAGCGCTCGACCACGAGCTGGTTGTGGACGATCTCGTGGTAGCAGTACACGGGCGGCTCGAAGGCCCGCACCATCCACGCCAGCGCCTTGATGGCCATCTCCACGCCGGCGCAGAAGCCCCGGGGGGCGGCGAGGAGCACCTTGTCGACGGGCACCCCGCCACGCTACCGGCGGATCGGCGAGGGACCCGGGCGCCGGCGCCGGCG
>DASUEE010000103.1:0-4835 GCA_036275235.1 Acidimicrobiales bacterium
GTGTTGGGGTTGTAGAACCGATCGCAGTCGGCGCAGAACGGCACGGCGTCACCGCCCGAGGGTGGCGGTGATCCGGGAGGGCACGCTGCGGCCGATGAGCGCCGACACGGTCTGCGCCGTGCGGACCATGCGGTCGAGGTCGATGCCCGTGTCGAGGCCGAGGCCATCGCAGAGGTGCACGAGGTCCTCGGTGGCCAGGTTGCCGCCGGCGCCCTCGGCGAAGGGCGAGCCGCCGAGGCCGCCCACCGCGGTGTCGAAGGCCGAGACGCCGAGCGTCATCGCCGCGAAGGCGTTGACGAGCGCCGTGCCCCGGGTGTCGTGCAGGTGGAGGCGCACGTCGACCCCGGTGGTGGCGATCACGTCGGCGATGCGGTCGGGCGTGGCGACCCCAGTCGTGTCGGCGAGGGTGATCGCGGTGGCGCCGGCGTCCTGGGCGGCGTCGACGATGGCGGCGACGTCGAAGGCGCCGATGTCCTCGTCGTAGGGCGAGCCGAACGCGCACGACACGACGACGTCGACCGGACGGGAGCCGGCGATCTCGGCGATCGGGCCGATCTGGGCCACCGAGTCCTCGACCGACATCTTCACGTTCTTCTGCGAGTACGTCTCCGACGCGGACACGGTGACGGTGAGCCCGTCGGCGCCGGCATCGACCGCCAGCTCGGCGCCCTTCAGGTTCGGCACCAGCGCCCAGTACCGCACGTGCTCGTCGCGCTCGATGGCACGGAACAGGTCTCCGGCCCCCGCCATCGCCGGAACGGCGCGGGGCGACACGAAGGCAGCCGCCTCGACGTCGTGGACGCCGGCGTCGACGAGGGCGGCGATCAGGCCGAGCCGGTCGGCGACGGTCACCGGCAGCTCCGGCTGGAGGCCGTCGCGCGGGCCGACGTCGCGGATGGAGATGGTGTCGGGGAGGTCCCAGGCCACAGCAGGCTCCTAGACGGGTGGCACGCCGTGCCGGCGGTCGGAGAACTCCCGGCGGCGGGTGCGGGCGAGGGCGAACCGCCGGACCACCTCGTCGCGGAGGCGGCTCGGAGGGACGACGGCGTCGATCACCAGCTCGGACGCGAGGCGGAGCAGGTCGACGTCGGCTTCGTAGACCTCGATCTGCTCGGCGACGAACGCCTCGCGCTCGACGGGGTCCTCGATGGCGGCGATCTTGTTGGCGAACACGGCGTTGACCGCCGCGTCGGGGCCCATCACGGCGATCTTCGCGGTGGGCAGGGCGATGGTGGCGTCCGGGTCGAACGCCGGTCCGCACATGGCGTAGAGGCCGGCGCCGTACGCCTTGCGCACGACGACGCACAGCTTCGGCACGGTCGCCTCGGTGATCGCCGTGACCATCTTGGCGCCGTGGCGGATGATGCCCTGGCGCTCGACCTGGGTGCCGATCATGAAGCCCGGGACGTCGGCGAGGAACAGCAGCGGGATGCCGAACGCGTCGCAGAGCCACACGAAGCGCGACGCCTTGTCGGCGGAGTCGACGAAGAGGACCCCGCCCAGGTGCGACGGGTTGTTCGCCACGACGCCGACCGGCCGGCCGTCGATGCGACCGAGGCCGCAGATCAGCTCCCGCGCGAACAGCGGCTTGTACTCGAAGAACGATTCGGCGTCGACGAGGCCGTCGATGAAGGCGTGCATGTCGAACGCCACCGACTCCTCGACCGGGACGACGTCGTCGGCGAGGTCGTGCGAGGGGGGCGCCGCCTCGTAGCGGGGCGGCTCGTCGCGCCAGGTCTGCGGGAAGTAGGAGAACCAGGCCCGGGCCTGGTCGAGGGCGTCCTCGTCGTCGCCGGCCAGGGCATCCCCGCAGCCCGAGACGGTGGCGTGCATGCGGGCGCCCCCCATCTCCTCGAGGGTGGTGTGCTCGCCGATCACCTTCTCGGCCATGCGGGGTGAGCCGAGGTACATGGAGGCGTTTCCCTCCACCATGAAGACCACGTCGCAGAAGCTCGGGATGTAGGCGCCGCCCGCGGCCGACGGTCCGAAGAGGCAGCAGATCTGCGGCACCCGGCCGGACAGGCGGATCTGGTTGGCGAAGATGCGCCCGGCGCCGCGACGGCCGGGGAACAGCTCGACCTGGTCGGTGATCCGGGCCCCGGCGGAGTCGACCAGCCAGAAGATGGGCAGGTCGTGGGCGAGGGCGTGCTCGCTCGCCCGCACCATCTTCTCGACCGTGCGCGCACCCCACGAGCCGGCCTTCACCGTCGGGTCGTTCGCCACCACCACCACCGGTCGTCCCTCGACGGTGCCGACGCCGGTGACGACGCCGTCGGCCGGCAGGTCGCCCGCCACCGCGTTCGCCAGCAGCGCGTCCTCGACGAAGGAGCCGGGGTCGAGCAGCAGGTCGAGGCGGTCGCGGACGAACAGCTTCCCCTGCGCGTCGAGCTTCCCCGCGTGCGTGGCGAGGTTGCCGTCGAGGGAGCGCTGCGAGGCCGCGGCCAGCTGCTCCAGTGGATCGTGGGACCCCTGCACGGTGGTCAGCTCCGGCGGATGGCCAGGATCGCGGTGTCGTCGGTGACCGGCTCGGTGGCGAAGTCCTTGGCCGCCTCGAGCAGGGTCTTGCACAGCACGTCCGGTGGCACGCCGGGGTCGCGTCGCAACGTGTTGGCGATGCGCTCCTCGCCGAAGAACTGGTCGCCGGCCCGGGCCTCAGCGAGGCCGTCGGTGTAGAGCAGGACCAGGTCGCCGCTCTCCAGGTCGATCTCACGGGAGTGGTAGTGGCTGTTGGGGTCGAGCATGAGCAGCGGCCCCGTGGCCCGCAGGGGGCGCACCTCCTTGGCGTGCCAGAGCCAGCCGGCAGGGTGGCCGGCCGAGCACACCCGCAGGGTCCCCGAGTCGGTGTCGAAGACCACGACCAGCAGCGAGATGAACTCCTCGACGCGCTCGAGCGCCGACATCTGCGAGTTCAGCTCCTCCATCGCCTGGGCGGGGTCGCGGTACTGGCGCAGGAACACGCGCAGCAGGTACTTCGCCTGGAAGGCGGTGATCGACGCCTCGATGCCGTGGCCGGTGACGTCGCCGATGACCGCGGCGATGCGGCTCGGCGACACGCGGAACACGTCGTAGAAGTCGCCGGCCATCATGCCGGTGCCGGGCTCGTACACCCGGCCGAGCTCGAAGCCGGGGAAGTCGGGCAGCTCCTCGGGCGCCAGGCGGGCCGCCCACTTGCGGGGGGCGAGCTCGTCCTGGGTGAGGACCTCCTGCGCCTTGCGCTCGAGCTCGTTGCGGTCCTCGGCGATGCGGGCGACCCGTCGGAAGTCGCGGTTGTAGTAGATCGACATCACGACGGGGATGGCCACGAGGCCGAACAGCGCCTGGGCCTCCGGGGTGCCGACCACGCCCACCACGAAGCAGGCCACGGCGAGGAGGCCGTAGAGCAGGGAGGCGTGCAGCTCCTTGCGGAACGCGGCGCCGGAGAGCACGGCCTGGTCCGAGCTCTCGCCGTACTCGGCCTGGGTCCGCTGCCAGCTCTGCTGGAACCGGAGCGCGGACCGGCCCCACACTCCGGCCGCGACCGCGCAGAGGAGGGCGACGACCGCCAGGATCGGTTGCTCCATCGGCGCGCGACCCTACCGGCGGGGTGAGACGGGCCCGTACTGGCCCGGTTGCGACGTCGTGAGGATCCACGTCCCCACGACACCCGGCGATGCTTCTCGGCGCATGTCAGTCCCTCCGACGGACCCGGAGCTTCAAGGGGGTGGCGCCCAGGTCGAACGCCTCCTGCAGGCTCCGCTCCAGGTAGCGGACGTAGGTCTTGGGCAGCTCCCGGTTGGCGAAGATCGTGAACGTCGGCGGGTTGGCTGCGCCCTGCAGGGCGTAGAGCACCCGGGCGCCGTGCGGCGCGGGCTGGGCCTGCTGGGCCCGGCGGATCACGTCGTTCACCCGGCGGGTGGGGATGCGGGTCTCGTAGGCCCGGATCGCCGACCCGAGCGCCGGGTACAGGCGGTGCACGCCTTTGCCGGTGAGCGCGGAGACCTGGAGGACCGGCGAGTCCCCGATGAAGTGGAGCCGCTCGGCGATCTGGTAGGTGGCCCGGTCCTTCTCCTCGGCGCTCGCCACCTCCCACTTGTTGAGGAGCACGATCACCGGGCAGCCGGCCAGGTCGACCCGCTCGGCGAGCCGCTGGTCCTGCGCCGTCACGCCCTCCGTGGCGTCGATCACGAGGATCGCGATGTCGGCCTTGTCGACGGCCTGCAGCGCCCGCACGACCGAGTAGTACTCGGTGCCGTCGTCGACCTTCGAGCGCCGCCGCATGCCGGCCGTGTCGACGAAGCGGATCGTGCCCTCGGACGTCTCGACCACGGTGTCGACCGTGTCCCGGGTGGTGCCGGGCATGTCGTGCACGATCGAGTTCTCCGCGCCGGTGAGGCGGTTGAACAGCGTGGACTTGCCCACGTTCGGGCGACCCACGATGGCGACGGCGATCTCGCCGCGGCCCTCGTCCTCGGCCGCCTCCTCCTCGTCGGCCTCGTCCGGCAGCTGGGTCAGGATGTCATCGAGCAGGTCGGCGGCGCCGTTGCCGTGCAGGGCGCTGAGCGCCACCGGCTCCCCCATGCCGAGGTCCATGAACTCCCAGATCAGGTGCTCGCGCTTCGGGTCGTCGATCTTGTTGACGATGAGGCGCACCGGCTTCTTCTTGCGCCGGAGCACGTCGGCGGCCCGGGCATCCTCCTCGGTGACGCCGACGGTGCCGTCCACGACGAAGAGCACCATGTCGGCCTCGTCCATGGCGCGCTCGGAGGTGCGGGACACCTTCTCGTCGAGCGCGCTGCCTCCGGGCATCCACCCGCCGGTGTCGACCACCTCGAAGTGGCGGCCGGACCACTCCACCT
>DASUEE010000104.1:0-4211 GCA_036275235.1 Acidimicrobiales bacterium
CTCGACGCCGACCCCATCCAGCAGCTGGTGATCGACGACGAGCTGAAGCGGGCCGGCGTCGGCCGGCCGATGAACCCGATCGGCATCGGGTGGGCCGGCCCGACGATCCTCCATGCCGGCACGCAGGAGCAGAAGGACCGCTACCTCATGCCGCTGCTCGCCGGCGAGGAGGTGTGGTGCCAGCTGTTCTCCGAGCCCCAGGCCGGCTCCGACCTCGCGAACCTCGGCACCCGGGCGGTGCGCGACGGCGACGAGTACGTCATCAACGGCCAGAAGATCTGGACCTCGCTCGCCCAGTTCTCGACCTACGGCATCCTCATCGCCCGCACCGACGCCGACCAGCCCAAGCACCAGGGCGTGTCGTACTTCATCTGCCCGATGGACGCGCCCGGCATCGAGATCCGGCCGATCATCGAGATGACCGGCGGGCACACCTTCAACGAGGTGTTCCTCACCGACGTGCGCATCCCCGCCGAGAACCTGGTCGGCGAGGAGAACCGGGGCTGGTCCCTGGCCAAGGTCACGCTCGGCAACGAGCGGGTGTCGCTGTCCTCGGGCGGCGCGCTGTGGGGCATGGGCCCCACCGCCGACGACCTGCTCGACGTGGTCCGGGCCCACGGGGGCGCCGACGACCCGCTGCTGCGCCAGCGCCTGGCGCAGCTGCACATCGAGTCCCAGCTGCTCCGGCTCATCCGGCTCCGCACGGTCACCGCGGCCATCAAGGGCGAGCCGCCCGGTCCGGAGGCCTCGATCCGCAAGGTCATGGCCGACGAGCACGGCCAGCACGTGTTCGAGCTCGCCAAGGACCTCGCCGGCACCGCCGGCGTGCGCGACGACGTCGGCCCCTACGGCGGCGACCCGGCGATGTGGGGGCACGGCTTCCTGTTCGCCCCCGCGCTCACCATCGGCGGCGGCACCGGCGTCGTGCAGCGCAACATCATCGGCGAGCGGGTGCTCGGACTCCCCCACGACGTCGACGTCGAGCAGGGCCTGTCGTGGTCCGAGGCTCGGCGCCGGTGACCGCGCCCGAGCACGACGTCGTCATCGTCGGCGCCGGGTTCGCCGGGCTCTACCAGCTCCGCCACCTGCGCCGCCTCGGCCTGCGGGTGACGCTGCTCGAGGCCGGCACCGGGCTCGGCGGCATCTGGTACTGGAACTGCTACCCCGGCGCCCGGGTCGACTCACACGTGCCGCTGTACGAGTACTCCGACGAGGCGGTCTGGCGGGACTGGTACTGGGACGAGCGCTTCCCCGACTGGCAGGCGCTGCGGCGCTACTTCGACCACGTCGACGAGGTCTGGGGGCTGCGCCGGGACATCCGCTTCGAGACCCGGGTCAGCGCCGGCACGTGGCACGAGGACGACCGGTGCTGGGAGCTGCGGACCGACGGCGGCGACGTGCTCCGGACCCGGTACGTGGTCCTGTGCACCGGATTCGCAGCGAAGGCCTACGTCCCCGACATCCCCGGCCTCGACACCTTCGCGGGCGAGTGGTCGCACACCGCCCACTGGCCCCAGGGGGGCGTCGACCTCACCGGCCGCAACGTCGCCGTGGTCGGCACGGGGGCGAGCGGCGTGCAGGTGGTGCAGGAGGCGGCCCGCGTGGCCGAGCACGTCACCGTGTTCCAGCGCACCCCCATCCTCGCCCTGGCCATGCAGCAGCGCCGGCTCACCCGGGAGGAGCAGGACGTAGCCAAGGCCCACTACCCGGAGATCTTCGAGCGCCGCACCCAGACCAACAGCGGCTTCGCCTACCCCGAGCGCGGGGTGAACACCTTCGACGTCTCCGAGGCCGAGCGGCTCGAGACCTACGAACGGCTGTGGCAGGAGGGCGGGTTCGCGTTCTGGGCCGGCGGCTACTCGGATCTCCTGCTGAACGAGGAGGCGAACCGCACCGCCTACGACTTCTGGCGGTCCAAGGTCCACGAGCGGGTGCACGACCCGGCCGTCGCCGAGGTCCTCGCCCCCGCCGAGCCGCCCCACCCCTTCGGCGTGAAGCGCCCCTCGCTCGAGCAGTGGTACTACGACGCCTACAACCAGGACAACGTCGAGCTGGTCGACCTGCGGGCCACGCCCATCGAGGCCATCACGCCCACCGGCGTGCGCACCACGGCCGGCGAGCACCCGTGCGACCTGCTCGTCCTCGCCACCGGGTTCGACGCCGTCACCGGCGGCCTGGTGAGCATCGACCTGCGGGGCACCGAGGGCCAGACCCTGCGCGACCACTGGGCCGGCGGCGTCCGCACCCACCTCGGCCTGGCCAGCCACGGCTTCCCCAACCTCGTCTACCTGTACGGCCCCCAGAGCCCGTCGGGGTTCTGCAACGGCCCGACGTGCGCCGAGGTGCAGGGCGACTGGGTCGTCGAGCTGATGGCCCACCTGCGCGACACCGGCACGACCCGCATCGAGCCCACGGCCGAGGCCGAGGAGGAGTGGCGGGGCATGGTGCACGGCATCGCCGAGATGACCCTGTTCCCCCGCGCCGACTCCTGGTACATGGGCGCCAACATCCCCGGCAAGCCCCGCGAGATGCTCAACTGGCCCGGCGGCCTGCAGCTGTACCTGGCCTCGTGCCGTGACGCGGCCGCGGCCGACTACCGCGGCTTCGAGCTGTCCGGCAGCGGCTGACCCGCTCAGGCCATCTCGAGGCCGGCGAAGTCGCCGGCCGTGCGCCAGGCGTCGATGTAGGAGAAGTACGCCAGCGGACCGCCGGGGAAGCCGAGGATGTTGGCCCGCTGGGCGGCCGTGGCCGGCTGGCCTTCGTTGTTGTAGTAGCCGGGCGTGCACTCGGATGACCCGGGCACGTAGAGGGTCCGGTGGCCGTCGCCCTCGCCGTCGTCGGCTCCGCCGAGCAGGCGGCTGGGCGAGCCGTCCTGCAGGCGCTGCAGCCACGCCTCCTCGGCCTCGGCGGTGGCCTCCACCGTGCGGCAGCCCCGCTCGACGGCGGCGCCGACCACCGCGGCGATGGTGGCGCCGGCCTCGCTCATGTTGTGGGGCACGTTGGCGATGTGGTTCGCACCCTGGCTGAGCTGGACGATGAACGCGTTGGGGAACCCGTGGACGTGGATGCCGTGCAGGGTGCGCATGCCGTCGGCCCAGTGCTCGCTCAGCCGGACGCCGTCGCGGCCGATGAGGTCGAAGCCGCACCGGGACACGAAGTCGGTGCCGACCTCGAAGCCGGTGGCCCACACGATGCAGTCGACCTCGTACTCGCGACCGGCCACGACCACGCCGCGCTCGGTGATGCGCTCGACGCCCTTGCCGTCGGTGTCGACCAGGGTGACGGTGGGCCGGTTGAACGCGTCGAGGTACTCGTCGTGGAAGCACGGTCGCTTGCAGAGCTGGCCATACCACGCCTTGAGCGCCTCGGCGGTGGCCGGGTCGTCGACCACGGCGTCGACCCGGGCCCGGATCTCCTCCATCTTCTCGAAGTCGGCGTCCTCGAACGCGTCGAGGAGTGCGTCGGCGTCGAAGGCCCCGCCTTCGGCCATCCGGGCCATGACCTTGGCCTTGACCCGGCGGGAGATGTCGGTCCAGCCGTCGGCCACGAGGTCCTCGTCGGCGCCGCCGAAGCCGCCCATGGTGTTGGCGGTGAAGTTCTCCAGCCAGCGCTTCTGCCAGCCGGGCGTGGCGATGCCGGCGAACCACTCGGGGTCGGTGGGGGCGTTGCCCCTGACGTCGACCGACGAGGGTGTGCGCTGGCAGACGAACAGCTCGGCGGCGTCGCGGGCCAGCTGCGGCACGCACTGCACCGCGGTGGCGCCGGTGCCGATGATGGCCACCCGCTTGTCCGCCAGGCCGGTCATCGGCGAGCCGTCCGGCCCGCCACCGGTGTACGCGTAGTCCCAGCGGCTGGTGTGGAACGAGTGCCCGCGGAAGGTCTCGATGCCGGGCAGGTCGGGCAGCTTGGCCACGTGCAGCGGGCCGGTGCCGACGCCGAGGAACCGGGTGGTGAACCGATCGCCGCGGTCGGTGGAGACCACCCACACCTGCTCCGTGTCGTCCCAGCGCAGCTCGGTGACCTCGGTGTGGAACAGGGCGTTGTCGTACAGCCCGTACTGGCGGCCGATGCGGCGGCAGTGCTCGAGGATCTCGGGGGCGTGGGCGTACTTCTCGGTGGGCATGTGCCCGGTCTCCTCCAGCAGCGGGAGGTAGACGAAGGAGGCGGTGTCGCACTGGGCGCCCGGGTAGCGGTTCCAGTACCAGGTGCCG
>DASUEE010000105.1:0-2824 GCA_036275235.1 Acidimicrobiales bacterium
TCTGAGGGCTCGTCGGCGCCGGGCGGCGGCTGGCACCATCGGCGGGTGATCCTCGTCGACGCCAGCGGCCTGCGCGCCGCCCGCCCCGACCGGGCGCTGTTCGAGGACCTCTCGCTCACCGTCTCCTCCGGCGACCGCCTGGCCGTCGTCGGCGTGAACGGCACCGGCAAGTCGACGCTGCTCGGCGCGCTCGCCGGCACCCGCACGCCCGAGGGCGGCACCATCCGACGGGGGAGCGGCGCCCGGGTCAGCCTGCTCGACCAGGACGCGCCGCTCCCGACCGGCACGGTCGCCTCGGTGACCGGCGACGGCTGGGAGGCTGCCGCGGTGCGCGACCGCCTCGGCCTCGGCGGGCTGGACGACCGGCCCACCGACCAGCTCTCCGGCGGCCAGGTGAAGCGGGTCGCGCTGGCCCGGGCGCTGCTCGCCGTGGGCCCTCCGGGCGGCGGTCCGGCTGACGACGCCGACCTGCTGATCCTCGACGAGCCGACGAACCACCTCGACGTCACCGCCATCGCGTGGCTGGAGGAGTGGCTCGCCGGCTTCCGGGGCGGCCTGGTCATGGTGAGCCACGACCGCCACCTCCTCGACCGGGTCTGCAACCGGATGCTGGAGCTCGACCGGGGATCGCACTTCGTGCACGACGGCGGCTACGCCTCGTACCTCGAGGCGAAGGCCGAGCGCGCCGAGCGGGCGGCGGCCGCGGAGGCGAAGCGCCGCAACCTCGCCCGGACCGAGCTGGAGTGGCTGCGCCGGGGTGCGCCCGCCCGCACCTCGAAGCCGAAGGCCCGCATCGAGGCGGCCACCGCGCTGGTCGAGGGCGCGCCGCGCAGCGCCGACGTGCGTGACCAGGCGCTGCAGCTCCACGTGGGCACCCCGCGCCTGGGCTTCAAGGTGATCGAGGCCACCGGTCTCGCCGCGGTGGTCGGCGGGCGGACGCTGTTCGACGGGGTCGACCTGGTGCTCGACAACCGCGAGCGGCTCGGGATCGTCGGCCCCAACGGCGCCGGCAAGACCACGCTGCTGCGCATCCTCGCCGGGCAGCGCGCCCCGGACGCCGGCACCCTCGACGTGGGCCCCACCGTGCGCATCGGCGTGTTCAGCCAGGACGCCGCCGAGCTCGACCCGCAGCGGCGGGTGCGCGACCTCGTCACCGGGGGCAAGCGCGACCTGTCCTGGGAGGACACGGCCCTGCTCGAGCGGTTCTGGTTCGACGGCGACGCGCAGTGGGCGCGGGTCGGCACGCTGTCGGGCGGCGAGCGTCGGCGGCTCCAGCTGCTGCTCACCCTGCTCGCCCAGCCCAACGTGCTGCTGCTCGACGAGCCGACGAACGACCTCGACCTCGACACCCTCCGGATCCTCGAGGACTTCCTCGACGACTGGCCGGGGGCGCTCGTCGTCGTGTCGCACGACCGTGCCCTGCTCGAGCGGACGGTGACCGACGTGCTCGTGATCGACGGTCGCGGCGGTGCCGAGCGTCGACCCGGCGGGCTCGCCGCCTACCTGGCCGAAGCCACCGGCACGCGGGCGAAGGGCAAGGCCGAGACCCGGGTCGCCCCCGCTGCTGCACCACGGTCGCCGCCGGCGCCCGTCGCCGCCGCCCCCGCCAAGACGCCCTCCACGATCCGCCGCCAGCTCAACGAGGCGCAGCGCACGCTCGAGAGGGCCACGGCCGAGCACGAGCGCCTGGCTGGCGAGCTGGAGGCGGCGATCGGCGACCACGAGCGGCTCCACGTGCTCGGCAAGGAGATGGCGGTGGCGCAGGCCGCGGTCGACGAGGCCGAGGAGCGCTGGCTCGCCCTCGCCGAGGAGGCCGAGGACATCAACCCGGGCCTCCTCTGACCCGACCAACCCCGTTCTGGGGTACCGATCCCCCCGCATGCGGGGGGATCGGTACCCCAGAACCGGTCGGGGTGGTCAGGTGCCGGCGGCGGCGGCCCGCAGGTCGAGGTAGGCGGCGGCCGCCGCGGTGGCCCGCTCGATGAGCGCCGCGGACCGGGAGAAGTCGGTGCGCCGCACGTTCCCGGGGTCGACGCCGGGGAGCACCAGCACCTCGACGTGCTCGGGCAGGTGGTGCAGGTCCTCGGCGAAGCGGGCGTTGCGGGCGATCGAGAACGACTGCAGCAGCACGTCGAGCGGACGCTTCGGGAGCGGGCGGGGGCGCTCGAAGTTGCCCACGTGGCACACGACGATCCGGTCGCAGCCCAGCGCGATCGCCCGGGAGATCGGCACGTTGTCGACCACGCCGCCGTCGATGTAGTGCTCGCCGTCGATGGCCACGGGCGGCAGCGCAGCGGGCAGGGCGGCGGAGGCGAGCACGGCCTCGCGCACCGGTCCGTGCTGGAACCAGTGCGATCGCCCGGTGCGCAGGTTCGTGGCGTTGCACTGGACCGGGATCGGGTAGTCCTCGAAGCGCTCGTAGGGGGCGCAGCGGTCGATCAGGCGCTGCAGGCCGTCGTTCGGGAACATGCTCGGGCCGCGGGTCAGGAGCTGCCACGGCCCGCTCACCCGCCCGGACGGGAACACGTCACCGCTCTCGAGCCCCAGCCACACCTGCCGGAGCCGCTCGATGCCCTCGGGCGTCGGGTCAGCCGCCGCGACGAGGCCGTTCAAGGCGCCGACGGAGCAGCCGAGCACCAGGTCGGGCCGCTCGCCCCGGGCCACGAGGGCCCGCAGCATCCCGACCTGGATGCTCCCGAGGTTCCCGCCGCCGCCCAGCACCCATGCGGTGCGGATGCCGCGGCGACGCCTGTGCAGTGTCGTCACCGTCACGGCGGTCCCCTCCCGTCACGCCGAGTGACACCATGATCGGCCCCGGAGCGCG
>DASUEE010000106.1:0-2098 GCA_036275235.1 Acidimicrobiales bacterium
TCGGCGTCGGCCGCCTCGACGTCGCCGAAGACGTGGGGGTGGCGGGCGCGCAGCTTGTCGTGGATGCCCCGGGCGACGTCGGCGAGCGTGAACGCACCTGACTCGGCGGCGATGGTGGCGTGGAACACCACCTGGAACAGGAGGTCGCCCAGCTCCTCCTCGAGGGCCTCGACGCCCTCCCCCGTCTCGGGGTCGTAGCCCTCGATGGCCTCGACGACCTCGTAGGTCTCCTCGACGACGTAGCGCGTGAGGCTGGCGTGCGTCTGCTCGCGATCCCACGGGCAGCCCTCGCGCAGGGTCCGCACGAGCTCGGTGAAGCGCACCAGCTCGGCGGCGACGGGCACGCCGACGTGGGGCACGAACACCGACGTGAGGTGATCGGCCACGACGGCGCGGTCGAGCTCGGACCACGGCACCTCGACCACGCGCTGGTCCGGCAGACCGAGGCGCTGGAGCACCACGGCCGAGTCCGGCTCGTCGTCCTCGAACGCGAGCTTGACCTCCGACAGCACGTGGTTCGCGTGGCAGTGGGCGACCAGCAGCGGCCCGGCGGCGCCGGCGGCGTCGACCGCGAAGCGGTGGCCGTCCACGAGCCGGACGCCCGCCTCGACCGGGTCGACCCCGAGGTGCGCCCAGGCCAGGTCGAGGAAGGACATGCCCGGCACCAGCTCGACCTCGACGCGCGGGTCGGTCTGCAGCGCCGCCGCCGCCCGCTCGAGCACGTGGGGCGATCCGGGCACGGCGTAGGCCACCTCGCCGTGGGAGCGGGCCGCCGCCACCAGGTCCTCGACGATCGCGGCGTACACGTCGTCGAAGGTGGCGGCCGACTCGTAGTGCTCGTCGAAGGAGGGGTCGCCAGCCCACGGCTCGGCGGCCGGGTGACGGTGGGTGCGCAGGTAGCGGACCGGTGCCGCTGCGAGCCGCTCGGCCGCGCCGACGGTGGTGAGGTCGGGGCCGGCCGGGCCCAACCCGACGACGACGACCCGGGGCGTCACGCCCCCAGCGACGGGAGCGGCCCCGTGGGCGGGGTGACCTGGACGATGCCGCCCTGGAGCACGTCGGCCACGCCGAAGCGCGGGTTCACCGACACCTCGGGGGCGTCGATGCCGAGCTGCACCATGGTCTGCAGCCGGTCCTGGAAGGCGAGGTCCCGAGCGAGGAGCTGGCGGAAGTCCTCGGGGAACGCCTGGAACACCGACCCCCCCTGTGGGGAGGCGAACTGCTGGTCGAGCTGCCCGAGGATGGCGTCGATCTCCTCGTCGGTCGGGTCGGCGAGCACCTCGCCGTCGACCCCGAGCTCGGCGAGGTCGACCTCGCCCCCGTCGGCCAGGCGGCGGGCTTCGAGCAGCATCAGGCGGGCCTGCTCGGACACGACGCGGTGCGACAGCACGAACGAGACGACCTGGGTGGTGCGGCGCCCCTCGGTGCCGAGGTCGGTGATGCCGATGGCCTGGAGCATGGCCGGGTTGGCCGACCACTCCTCGACCTCGTCGCGCAGGTCGGCGTTGGTCACCTCGTGGTCGCCGATGACGGCCGCAGGCGTGCCGCCGACGGCGGGGCCGCCGAGCTCACCGTCGCCGGCGCACGCACCGCCGAGCAGCGCCAGGACGGCGACCAGCACGAGGAGGGGGGATCGTCTGCGCACGGCGGCCGAGCCTAGGAGGCGGCCGCACCGTCCGGTGAACCTGCGACCTCCGGCGGCAGCAGGTGGCGCAGGAACGTGACCAGGTCGGCGGTGGGATCGCTGCCCTTGGCCATCGGCACCTCGAGCAGGCCGGTGTCTGGCTTGTAGACGGCCTTCGGCGCGATGCGCTTCAGGCGGACCGTCTGGCTCGCCTTCAGCGACACGGGGCTGACCCGCGCCTTGTACGCCGGGCCCATGAAGCCGTCGCCGGTGACCACGGTGACCTCGGTGACGCCCACCCGGTGGCACTCGGCGCGGAGGCGGGCGACCGACAGCAGCGCCTTCGCCTCGTCGGGGATGGGGCCGTAGCGGTCCTCCCACTCGCGGGCGATGTCGTCGACCTCGGCGTCGGAGGTGACGGCCGCCAGGCGCCGGTACGCCTCGAGGCGGAGCTCCTCGCGCTCGACGTAGGTC
>DASUEE010000107.1:0-2986 GCA_036275235.1 Acidimicrobiales bacterium
ACGTTCTCCGACCTGGTGGACGACCGGGGCGAGATCGCCAAGGTGCTCTCCACGCCCGAGGCGCCAGATGAAGCGGTGCGGGTCGGCGTCGACGAGCTGACGGGAGGTGCACGGCCGGCGCTGCTGGCCCACGGCACCACCGTCGCCACCAACGCCGTGCTCGAAGGCCGTCTCGCCCGCACGGCGCTGGTGACCACGGAGGGCCTCGCCGACGTGATCGAGATCGGCCGACAGGACCGGCCGAGCCTCTACGACCAGCTCGCCGATCGACCGTCGCCGCTGGTTCCCCGCGAGCTGCGGTTCGACGTCGCCGGCCGGCTGAGCGCCGACGGCACCGAGCTCTCGCCGGTCGACGTCGCGGACCTGCCGGACCTGCCCGACGACGTCGAGGCGGTGGCGGTGTGCCTCCTGCACGCCGATCTCGACCCGTCCCACGAGCGGGTGGTGGCCGACGGGCTCCGGGCGCGGGGGCACGACGTCGTCGCGTCGCACGAGGTCTCGCCGGAGTACCGCGAATACGAGCGGACGGTCACCACCGTGGTCGACGCCGGGCTGCGGCCCCGATGCCGCACCTACCTGCACCGGCTCGCCGACGTCGCCGACCACGTGTCGGTGATGACCTCGGCCGGCGGGCTGCTCGACGCCGCCACCGCCGCCGAGCGACCGGCCGCGCTGCTGCTCTCGGGGCCGGCCGGCGGGGTGCGGGCGGCGGCGGCCGTCGCCGCGGCGTGCGGGTTCCCCGGTGCGGTCACCTTCGACATGGGCGGCACCAGCACCGACGTCTGCCTGGTGCAGGGCGGCGAGCCGGCCACCGCCACCACCCGCCACGTCGGCGGCTACCCGGTGCGGTTCCCGTCGCTCGACATCCACACCATCGGCGCGGGCGGCGGGTCGATCGCGTCGATCGACCCCGGCGGCGCGCTCGTGGTCGGGCCTCGCAGCGCCGGCGCCTCGCCGGGACCGGCCTGCTACGGCCGGGGTGGCTCCGAACCCACGGTCACCGATGCGAACCTCGTCGCCGGACGCATCCCCGCCGGCGCCAGCTTCGGCGGGCTCCGGCTCGACCGGGCCGCGGCCGAGGCGGCGCTCGACCGTGCCGGCGTCACGGCCGCGGGCGTGCTGGCCGTGGTCGACGCGTCGATGGAGCGGGCCCTGCGGGCGGTGTCCGTGGAGCGCGGCGTCGACCCCGCCGGCCTCGCCCTCGTCGCGTTCGGGGGCGCCGGGCCGCTGCACGCGTGCGCGCTCGCGGACGAGCTCGGCATGCCGGCGGTCATCGTGCCGCCCCGCGCGGGCGTGCTGTCCGCCGTCGGGTTGCTGGCCGCCCCGCCGACGCGGGAGGTGGTGCGCAGCCGCGCCCACCCCGGCGACCTCTCGACGCTCGAGCGGGACCTGGAGCTGGTCGCCGGCGAGGCCCGCGCCCTGTTCCGTCCGTCCGTCCCCGGTCTGTCGACCGCCACCGTCATGACGTCGATGGACTGCCGCTACGCCGGCCAGTCGCACGAGCTCACCGTCGGCCACGTCGAGGGCTTCCACATGGAGCACCAGCTGCGCAACGGCTTCGCCCGGCCGGACGCGCCGGTCGAGGTGGTGGCCGTGCGGGCGACGCTCACCCAGCCACCGGTGCTCGACGTCGCCGACCTGCCCGTGCCGGCGCACCGGGCGTCGTTCGAGGCGATCGTGGGCCCGACCGTGATCGCCGAGCCCGACTGCACGATCTGGCTGGCCGAGGGCTGGCGGGCCGAGGCCGGACCCACCGGTGCGCTGGTGCTGCGACGGGTGGACCGGTGACGCTCGATCCCGCCGCCCTGCAGATCCTCATCTCGCGCCTCACCGGCATCGCCGAGGAGATGGGCGCGGTCCTGCAGCGGGCGGCGTTCAGCCCGAACATCAAGGAGCGCGCCGACTGCTCCTCGGCGCTGTTCACGCCCGACGGGGAGCTGCTGGTGCAGGCCGAGCACATCCCCGTCCACCTCGGGTCGATGCCGGCCAGCGTCGCTGCGGTGCTCGACCGCGTCGGCACCGACGCGCTGGCGCCGGGAGACCAGTTCGTGGTCAACGACCCCTTCGCGGGCGGCACCCACCTGAACGACATCACGCTCGTGGCGCCGTGCCTGGTCGACGGCCGACTCGTGGGGTGGGCCGCCAACCGGGCCCACCACGCCGACGTCGGCGGCTCGGCGCCGGGGTCGATCCCGGCGGACGCCCGGGAGATCTTCGAGGAGGGTCTGCGCCTGCCGCCGATGCGGCTCACCGACGAGGTGCGCTCGATCCTGCTGGCCAACTCCCGGACGCCGGTCGAGCGTTCCGGCGACCTCGACGCCCAGGTCGGCGCCAACGTGCTCGGCGTCGCTCGGCTGGCGGAGGCCGCGGACGCGCCCATCGCCGAGGTGGTCGCGTACGGCGAGCGCCGCATGCGCGTCGCCATCGGTGCGCTCGGCGACGGCGAGTGGACCGCCGAGGACGTCGTCGACTCCACCGGCTCCCACGAGGACCAGCAGGTGCCCTCGACCATCCGGGTGCGCCTCGTCGTCGAGGGCGACGGGGTGGTCGTCGACTTCGCCGGCACGGACCCGCAGTCCGCCGGCAACGTCAACGCGGTCGCCGCGGTCACGGCATCGGCGGTGAGCTTCGCCATCCGGTCGGTGGTCGACCCGACCATCCCCGCCAACGGGGGAGCGATGCGGCCCATCGACATCCGCCTGCCCCACGGCTCGATCGTCGCCGCCGAACCTCCGGCTGCGGTCGGCGCCGGCAACGTCGAGGTGTCCCAGCGCGTCGCCGACGTCGTGCTCGCCGCCCTCGCCGCCGCGGCGCCCGAGCGCGTGGCCGCCGGCAACCAGGGCACGATGAACAACCTGCTCATCGGCGGGCGGGGCTGGGTGTACTACGAGACGGTCGGCGGAGGGCAGGGCGGCCGCGTGGCCGACGGCGCCCCCCGTCCCGGGCAGTCGGGCATCCAGACGGGCATGACCAACACGAAGAACAC
>DASUEE010000108.1:0-5933 GCA_036275235.1 Acidimicrobiales bacterium
CGACGTAGATCCGCACGTGGTCCTCGTCGGCGGTGACCGTCACCCCGATCGCCCCGTCGCCGTACTTCTCGGCGTTGCTCAGCAGGTTGGTGAGCACGCGCGCCACCCGCCGCTTGTCGATGGCCGTGATGATCGCCCCCAACTCCTCGTCGAGCACCGCCTCGGGGTCGCGCTCGACGGGGACCTGCGGGTAGCCGGCGGTGCGGACGACGTGGCGGACGAAGTCGGTGAGCAGCACCTCCTCGAGCTCGAGGAGCATGACGCCGGCGTCGAAGCGGGAGATCTCGAGGAGGTCCTCGACGAGCTCCCGGAACCGGTCGAGGTCGGCGGCGAGCAGGTCGAGGGCGGACTGGGCGCGATCGTTCAGCTCGTCGCGGTGGTTCTCCAGGACCTCGATCGAGGCCTGCAGGGTCATGAGCGGCGAGCGCAGCTCGTGGCTCACGTCGGACGCGAACTGCGCGTCCTTCTCGATGCGGCTCTCGAGGGTGTCGGCCATCCCGTTGAACGACGAGATGATCGGTTCGAGGTCGGGGTCGACGAGCGCCTGGATGCGGGTGTCCAGCTCGCCGCCGGCCAGCTTGCGGGCGGCCTCGCCGACCTCGCCGAGGGGGCTGAGGATGCGCCGGCTGGCGTACCAGCCCAGCGCGCCGCCGGCGAGCACGGTGGCGATCGACGCGCCGAACAGGGTGAAGGAGATCGAGGTGAGGGTGCGGTCGAGCGCCTCGAGGGAGACGATCTCGAAGTAGGCGCCGTCGAAGTCGGCGATCGGGAGCCCGATGGCGAGGCTCTTGTCGCCGTTGGGGTGCACGAAGCGCATCCGGGCCGGCGTGCCGCCGAGGACGGTCTCGCGGAGCTCGGCGGGGATGGTGGAGTAGTTGTACTCCGAGTTCTGCTGGGCCCAGCCGCTGCCCGGGTCCTCGTCGTTGGCCAGCGCCCGCTGGAACAGCACCGGCCGGCTGCCCTCCGGTGTCTGCAGCGAGCCGAGGAGCTGGCCGATGTCGGTGGTGCTGCTCACGCTCGAGCGCACGTTGCGGGCGTTGAAGTACATCTGGCGGGTGGCGGCGGACTCGCGCTCGTCCACCACGGTGGTCCGGGCCACGCCGAGCACGAGCAGCGACATGGCCACCGACAGCAGGAGCGCGCCGATGGCGAAGGCGAGCGTGACCCGGGCCCGGAGGCCGAGGCGGGGGACGTGCCGCGACGACGGCGTCGGCACCGGGGTCGCCACGCGACCTCGCTAGGCCTGGAGCTTGTAGCCCAGGCCTCGGACGGTGACCACGTGGCGCGGGTTCGCCGGGTCGGCCTCGATCTTGGTGCGCAGCCGGCGGATGTGGACGTCGACCAGGCGACCGTCGCCGAAGTAGCCGTAGCCCCAGACCCGCTCGAGCAGGACCTCGCGGGAGAACACCCGGCCGGGCGAGGAGGCGAGCTCGTTCAGGAGGCGGAACTCGGTCTTCGTGAGGTGCACCTCCTCGTCCGCGCGCTTGACCACGCCCTCGTCGGGGATGATCTCGAGGTCGCCGAAGCGCAGGTGCGTGTGGCCGTGGTCGGCGGCGCGCGTGCGGCGCAGCAGGGCGCGGATCCGGGCCGAGAGCTCCTTCGGGGCGAAGGGCTTCGTGAGGTAGTCGTCGGCGCCCGCCTCGAGGCCGGCCACGACGTCGTGGGTGTCGGCGCGGGCCGTGACCATCACGATGGGGACATCGCTGATCCGCCGGACGGACCGGCAGACCTCGAAGCCATCGATGCCGGGCAGCATGATGTCGATCAGGACCACGTCGGTGGGCGCGCGCTGGAACAGCTCGAGCGCGGCCTCGCCGGTGTCTGCCTCGTCGACGGTCCAGCCCTCGTCCTCGAGGGCCAGCTTCACCGCCGTGCGGATCCGTTCGTCATCCTCGACCGTGAGGATTCGTGTCGCCATACGTCCCCCATCGTGCCTCACGCACCCGGGCGTGCGCGGCGATGGGACGAGAACGCACCGTCTGGGGGCTTCGTGACGGTCCTCTCAGCCGAGCAGCCCGGCGCCGGCGAGCACCTCGACCAGCTCGTCGAAGCGCTGCGGGTGCGCGGCGACCGTGCAGTCGCCGGCGACCCCCGTGCCGGGGATGGGGCTCGGCAGCACCTCGACGCGCGCCCCCGCCTCCCGGGCGATGACGGTGCCCGCGACGCGGTCCCACTCGTACAGGCCGTGCTCGTAGTAGGCGTCGAGCCGCCCGCACGCCACACCGCACAGGTCGGCGGCGGCGGCACCGCCGCGGCGGATGTCGCGGATCCGGTCGAGGAAGGTCGCGAGCGCCCCGGCCTGGGCCACCCGCTGCGCGGGGTCGTAGCCGAAGCCCGTCCCGACGAGGCAGGCGTCGAGCGGCGCCGGCGGGGCGATGCGCAGCGGCTGGCCGTTGCGGGTGCTGCCCCGGCCCACGGCGCCGGCGAAGGTCTCGCCCAGGGAGGGCACGGCGACGGCGCCGGCCACCGGTTCGCCGTCGAGCGTCGCCCCGACGGACACGTTCCAGAACGGGTGGCCGTAGAGGTAATTCGTGGTCCCGTCGAGCGGGTCGACCACCCAGACGACACCCGACTCGCCCTCGTGCGACGCGCCCTCCTCGCCGATGATCCCGTCCTGCGGGCACAGCTCCCGGAGTCGCCGCACGAGCAGCGCCTCGCTGGCGCGGTCCATCTCGGTGACCATGTCGGTGGCGGTGGACTTCGTGGCGACGGAGGTGCGCTCGGCGGCGACCAGCGATGCCAGCAGCTCGCCGGCCTCGGTCGCCAGGCGCACCGCGAGGTCGCGCAGCTCGGCGAGGTCGGGCACGATTAGGAGATGGGGCCCCGGGGCCCGGCACCCTCGCGCTGGTGCTCGATCGCCCGCCACTCGCCCATGGCCCGCAGGGCGAGCACCGCGACGACGCCCACCCCCACCGCGAAGATCACGGCGCCGAAGAGCCCGGCGATGCCGGCGAGGACGGTGCTGTCACCGTCGGTCTGCAGGTCGATGAAGGCGTACCCGATGAGGCCGCCGCAGAGGCCGGCGACGAGGATCGCCACGAACGCGAGGATCCGGGCGCCGGTGGGCGGCAGCGCCGAGGGGGCGTAGTCGGAATCGGGGATCTCGGCCACCGCCCGAGGCTACGCCCACCCCCGACACCTCGTGGATTCGGCACGCCCGGTCGCGGTCGACGGGATGTCGTCCCTAGGGTGCGCGCCGTGGACCACGAGCGGTGGGGTGAGCGGCGGTTCGACCGAGCGGGCTGGGCGGCGCTGCGCGCCCACGAGCCGGTGCCCGTCGCCGAGGAGGACCTCGCCGCGCTCGAGGGCATCAACGAGCACCTGTCGATGCTCGAGGTGGAGGAGGTGTACGTCCCGCTCGCCCGGCTCGTGCACCTGCGGGCCGGGGTCACCCGTTCGCTGCACGATGCCACGGGAGCGTTCCTCGGTCGCTTCCGCCCCCACGCCCCGTTCGTCATCGGGGTCGCCGGGTCGGTGGCGGTGGGGAAGTCCACCACCTCCCGGGTCCTCCAGACGCTGCTCGCCCGGGGCCCGGACCGCCGGCGCGTCGACCTCGTCACCACCGACGGGTTCCTCTTCCCGAACGCGGTCCTCGCCGAGCGCGGCCTGTCGAACCGGAAGGGCTTCCCGGAGAGCTACGACACCAACCGGCTCGTCGGCTTCCTCGCCGACCTGAAGGCGGGGCGCCCCTGCCTCGAGGTGCCGGTGTACAGCCACGTGGTCTACGACGTCGTCCCGGACCGCACGCAGGTGGTCGACCAGCCCGACATCGTCATCGTCGAGGGGCTGAACGTGCTGCAGGTGCCGCCCACCTCCGGCCCGCACCACCCGTCGGTGTTCGTCTCCGACTTCTTCGACCTGTCGATCTACGTCGACGCCGACGAGGCCCACGTCGAGGAGTGGTACCTGCAGCGCTTCCTCACCCTGGTCGAGGGCGCCCGCGACGACCCGTCAGCGTTCTTCCACCGCTTCGCCGACCTGGGCCCGGCGGAGGCCGAGGACCTCGCCCGCAGCATCTGGCGGTCGGTGAACCTCCCGAACCTGCACGAGAACGTGCTGCCCACGCGCGACCGCGCCGACCTGGTGCTGCACAAGGGCCCCGACCACGACGTGACCGAGGTCGTGCTCCGGCTGCGCTGACCCCGGGTAGGGATCGGGGCATGACCCCCGATCTCGACGACCGCCCGTCCGCGTTCCGCCCCGTGGGACGGGCCACACCCGTGGTGGAGGCGACCGCCGGCGCCGCCGCGGCGCTGGTGATGGGGGCCGCGTCGGCGGTTCGGCGCAAGCGCGTGTTCCACCCCGACGGCGTCGCCCGCCACGCCACGCTCCAGGTCTCCGGCGCCCGCCACGGTGCCCCGCTGCTCGACGAGGCCGGCAGCCACGATGCCATCGTCAGGCTGTCGCGGGGCGCCGGCCTGCCGGAGTCGCTGCCCGACTTCCTGGGCCTGGCGCTGCGGGTCACCGACGCCCACGGACCCGGCGCCCACCAGGACGTCCTCCTCGTCAGCTCCGGGTCCCGGCCCGGCCTGCGCCACGCCCTGCTGCCGGTGCGCAGCTTCGCCCACGAGCGCTACTCGTCGGTGGTGCCCTACCGGGTCGGGGACCGGACCGTGCTCTTCGGCGCTCGGCGCCTCGACGACGACGCCCCCGACGACGCCGACGTCAGCGACCTGCGGGCCCACGACGACGCCATGCGCTTCGCCCTGGAGATCGCCGAGCTGCGGGGCCCGTGGGAGCCCGTCGGCGTGCTCGAGCTCGGCCCCGCCCTGCCCGAGCCCGAGGGCCGGGCGCTGCGGTTCGACCCGTCGAACACCGGCGGCGGCATCGAGCCCGTCGGCGTCGTGCAGGCCGTGCGCCGCCTCGCCTACCGCAGCAGCCAGGCCGCCCGCCCCACCACCTGAGATCCGTTCTGGTCCGCCGTTCGGCCGCTCAGCGTCCCGATCCGCGGACCAGAACGGGCTACGCGGTGCGGCTGAGGGGGGCGACGGTGGCGCCGGCGATGCGGACGAGCTCCCGCGGGTCGACCTCGAAGACGTGGCGGGGCGTGCCGGCGGCGGCCCACACGGTGGCGTGGGCGAGGAGCGGCTCGTCGACGAAGGTGGGCAGCGGCGTCGCGTGGGCGAAGGGCGGCACGCCGCCGATGGCGCAGCCGGTGGCGGCGCGCACGACGTCGGCGTCGGCCCGGGCGATGGATCCGCCGGCGGCGTCGGCGAGCAGCGCCTCGTCGAGGCGGGCGTCGCCGCCCACCAGCGCGAGCACGGGGGCGCCGTCGGCGGTGAAGACCAGCGACTTCACGATCCGGGCGACATCGCACCCGACGGCGGCGGCCGCGTCCTCGGCGGTGCGGGTCCCGTCCGGGTGCTCGACCACCTCGATCGACAGGCCGGCGTCGGTGGCGGCGTCGATCACCTGCTGCGCCTTCGGGTGCATGCGGGCATCCTGCCGCACCGAGGTGGCGCTGCCAGACTGGTCCCGTGCGCGAGTGGACGGTCGCCGGCGGGCTGATCGAGCAGGACGGCAGGCTGCTGCTGGTCCAGAACCTGCGTCGGGACGGCAGCCTCGACTGGACCACCCCGGGCGGCGTGGTCGATCCCGGCGAGGGCGTCCTGCAGGCGCTGTCGCGCGAGGTCGAGGAGGAGACGGGCCTGTCGGTCACGGGCTGGGAGGGGCCGGTCTGGCAGGTCGAGGCCGAGGCGCCCGACATGGGCTGGACGCTTCGGGTCGAGGTCCACCGGGCCACGGGCTTCGAGGGCGCGATCGCGGTCGAGGACCCCGACGGGATCGTGGTCGACGTCGCCTGGCACGACGTCCCGGGGTGCCACGACTGCCTCTCGACCTCGTGGATCCCCGCCCGCGAGCCGATGCTCGCGTGGCTGGGCGAGCGCTGGCTCGAACCCCGGACCTACCGGTACCGCATCCACGGCACCGAG
>DASUEE010000109.1:0-8998 GCA_036275235.1 Acidimicrobiales bacterium
CGCTCGCTGGCGAGGTTCAGCGCGAGGACGGCCACGAGGACGAAGGTGCGGGTCGTGGCGGCGGTGGTGAGCACGACGGCGAGCCCGAGGGTGGCGCCGAGGACGTTGGCACCGGTGTCGCCGAGCATCAGCTGCTCGCGCAGATCGGGCCACAGGAGCGCGAGCGTGGCGCCGGCGAGCACCACCGGGCCCACCATGCGGTCGTCGACGCCGGCGACGACGGCCACCGGGACGGCGGCCAGCAGCGCCACCTTGGCGACCCGCCCGGGCGCGCGGTCGAGGAGGTTGGCGAGGTTGGCGGCGAGGGCGATCAGCGCTGCGTCGGCGAGAAGGCGCCCGGGCCGCTCGTCGCTGCCCGCCGACGCCACGAGGACGGCGACCGCGCCCCCGCCGAACAGCTTCACCGCGCCGGTGGTGAGGCGGCCGCGGGCGAGGGCGCGGAGGTGGCCGGCGAAGCCCTTCGACGACGCATCGCCGGCGAGGTCGTCGAGGAGCCCGAGCAGGCCGAACCCGGTGGCGGCTGCCACCGCGGTGCGCAGTGCCCCGTCGTGCAGCTCGACCCACTCGAGCCGGTCGCCGAGCACGAGCAGGGCCGCCGCGGCCACGAGGACCACGGGCAGGAGCACGCCCGCCGCCACCGGGACCTGCGCGCCCCGCACGTTCGTGCGCAGGAAGATCGGTGCGCGGAACGTCTCCCGCAGGAGCGCCCAGCCCACCGCACCGCCGGCCACCCCGAGCAGCAGGGCGACGATCAGCGTCGGTCCGGGTCCCATCGCAGCAGCACGTAGGTGAGGTACGGGAGCAGGACGGCGAACATCATCGCCGGGACGGCGACGCCGGAGTCGTTGAGCGCGAACCCGAGCACGGCGACGAGGAGACCGCCGGCGAGCATGGGCCGGATCCCGGGCACGTCCTCCTGGAGGTCGCGCAGGAAGCCGCTGCGGCGCCGTGCCATGTGGATGAGCAACCCGAGGGCGAAGGGGATCGTCAGCGTCCAGATGGAGCTGGTGAGGATGTTGAGGTTGGTCGTCAGCTTCCGCTGGATCACGTCCGCGAACCCGCCCCCGTCGTCCTGCGCGACGCGATCGACCAGTCGACCCAGGTGCGTGCGGTCCTCCTCGGGCCGGCTCAGGTCCACGGCGGCGAAGACCCCGATCGCCACGAGGGTGGCGACGCCGATCGCCAGCGCCCGCTTCACGTCGACGCGCACGCCCATGGCGACGAGGACGAGCACCGCGAAGCCGGGCACGGTGGCCAGCACGCCACCGACGTCGGACCCCCACATCGGGGCTCCGTCGATGACGACGGTGAGGGCGAGGAAGGCGATCACCACGGCGGCCGCGCCCCGCCGGAGCTGGGCGTGCCCGTCCGCGGGGCCGACGGCCAGGCGTGCGGTGGCCCACGCGCCGCAGGCCACCACCACGGCCCCGACCCCGACCAGCGCGAACGCCAGGTTGCCGAAGCCGGCGAAGCGGCCTGCGACGAGCGGCGAGTAGCCGAACACCGTGTTGATCTGCAGGCGACCGCCGGTGACGACGTCGACCACGAGCACGAGCCAGGACAGGGACACGAGGAGCAGGGGTGGCAGCGTCGCCCGCGTGCGCGGCCAGCGGCGCGCCACGAGCGCGCCGAGCCCCTCCGCCAGCGCGGCGACGACGATGGCTGCCGCGAAGACCCCGAGGGTGAACGTGGTGACGTCCGCCGACTCGACGTGGAGGATCCCCGAGAGGAAGCCCACCGACGGCGTGGCGAGCACGACGAGGGCGAGGTACGACACCGGCCGCGACCAGCGCCGCCGGCGCGTCACGGCGACCGCCGCCAGCGCGTAGGCGAGGATCTGCACGATCACGAACACGACGCTGACCGGTCCCGTGGCCCGGTCCCGGAAGATCGCCTCGGAGGTCGTGCCGGCGAAGGCCTCGATGCGATCGGCGTCGACCTGGGTCCGCGCCCCGGCGCGCACGGCCGTCCCCGTCATCGACGTGGGCTGGTCGAGGTCGAAGTGCCGCACGATGGTGGGTGCGATGTCGGGGAGGGTCACGTAGCCCGGTCGCCGGGTGGTGCCGGAGCGAGCGAGGCGGCCCTCGCCGCCACCGACCGTGCCCATGCCGAACACCCCGAGGGTCTCCGCGGCGCGGGGCCCCGCCGGCGTGAGGAGGAGCACCGTGGTGCCCGGCGCGACCTCGTCGAGCACCCGTCCGAACAGCTCGTCGGACCGCTCGAGGGCGTCGGTCCACATCTCCGCTGCGGGGCCGCTCGCCGCCTCGCGCCGGTAGCTGTCGGCCCGGTCGAGGTCGGAGAGCTCCACCAGGGCGACGTCGACCTCGGACCACACCTGTTCGAAGGCCCGGACGACCGCCTCGGTGCCGAACCGCACCCCGTAGGGGGCGGAGGCGTCGCGCCGCAGCAGGCCGACGGCCTCGCCGCGCACGACCTGACCCGTCCCGTCCATGACGGCGAGCGCGGCCGCCCGACCGTGGTCGGACGGGCTCAGGGCCTCGGGCGCCGCGACCGGGAGCTCCTCCGTGGGCTCCTCGTCGGCGACGACCTCGTCGTCTTCGGCGGGCTCCTCCTCGGCGGCGGGGTCCTCGGCGGGCACCTCCTCCTCGACGCCGGCGTCGGCCTCCTCGCCCGTCGGGACGTCCTCGACGGGCGGCGGGTCCTGGGCCTCCGGCGCGAGGCCGATCCCCAGGTCGGCGTTGGCCACGACGCCGATCTCGAGGCCGGACCCGGCGAGGGTGTCGGCCAGGGCGCCCGGCTCTGCGCCGTAGAGGTAGCGGTCGTTCGCCCGGGCGATCGCCGGGAACCCGAGGTGGACGAGGTCACCCGAGGCCGCGACGCCGGTGCGGCGCTCGAAGGCCTCCGCCGCTGTGCCCCCCTCGAACGGCTCGCGTGGCTCGAGCGCCGTGCCGGCGATGCCCGCCGAGACCGACGCCCGGTTGCCGGATCCCATCGTGATGTAGCCCTCGCCGATGCCCGTGCGGGCGCCGAGCGTGCGCAGGCTGAGCATGGCCACCGACGCGTCCGCGAGGAAGCGCTCGATCGCCGGGAGCTCGTGCGTGGCGAGGTCGGACCACCGCAGGGCCGGCGCGGCGACGATGAGCACCTTGCCCGGGGCGTCACCGGAGGTCTCGTCCTGGGCGCCTGCCGGGGACAGGGCCAGCAGCACCGGAGCCAGCAGGAGCGCGACGAGCAGGAGGGGGGCCGAGCGTCGCCGGGGCATCGTCCGATGATGGCCGACCGGGCGGCGCCTCACGCGAACTCGGGCCACACGTCGGCGCCGATCCAGCCGTCGGCGACGAGGCGCGCGACGCTCGGCGCGAACCACTCGACCAGCTCGGCGCGGAGGTCCGGCGGGACGGTGGGTGCGGCGCGGGGACGGTCGTAGGTGGCTCGGAGGCGACCGAGCCGGCGCACCACGGCGGGCGGGAGGGCCGCCTTCACCCGCGGCTGCGCGGCACGGAGCGCGCCGGCGAGGCCGGCCGCCACACGTCCGCTGGCGACACCCGAGCGGTTGTACTGCACCTCGGTGTCGAAGGCGTGCCGGGCGGCGCCGACGTGGTCGCAGATGCGGTCGAGCGACGTCTGCGGTTGCGTCGTGACCTCGGCGTAGTCGAGCGCGAGCAGCGACGGCCGACCGAAGCGGGAGGCGTACCGGTCGAGCTGCTCGTCGTAGCGGCCCATCCGCAGCACGTGCGTGCCGGACGCGTACGCCGTGTACCCGGGGCCGAGGGCCATCTCGGCCGCGCAGGCCGCTCGGAACCCGCGGACCGCCTGGTCGGCCGGGAGGCGGTGGATGTGCAGCCAGTGGCTGTACGCACGGTCGATCGGGTTGCGCAGCACGGCGACGAACCGGGGGCGGTCGAGCACCTTGGCGATCTGCTCCGGCGCCTCCCGCACGTAGAGGTAGAGCGGCGACGCCTCCCCGACGACGTCACCGGGACGTGCGTGCGAGAACAGGGCCTCGTAGCCGGCGCGGTCGGTGACCGACTTCGTGGCGATCGCCTCGGCGTCGAAGAGCGGCGCCGGCGGGACCTTCGCGTGGTCGAAGGCGAAGTAGTTCGGCTCCTTCACCGACGACATCGTGATGGTCGGGTGCTGCTCGAGGTAGTAGTGCAGCGACGTGGTGGCAGCGCGCGCGGCGCCGAGCACCAGCAGGTCCGGCAGCGTCATCTCATCACCGCCCGGTACTCGTGCTCGACCGCGCGGACGAGCACGTCCGGGGCGAACCGCTCGACCGCGACCGCGTGCCCGGCATCGGCGAGCCGCCGCGCACGCTCCGGGTCGGCGAGGAGATCGAGGATGGCGCCGGCCAGGGCATCGGGTGAGCGAGGAGGCACCACCCTTCCGGTCACGCCGTCCTCCACCACCTCGGGGACGGCACCCACGGCGGTGACAGCCACGGGACGGCCGAGCAGGAGGGCCTCGGCGACCGTGAGGGGGGACCCCTCCCAGATCGACGACAGCGCGAACACGTCGGCCGCGGCCAGCTCGTCGGCCGCCGACGGGCGCGCACCGAGGAGCTGCACGGCATCCCCCAGGCCCAGCCGCTCGTGCTCGGCCCGCACGTCGGCCTCCGCCGGGCCCCCACCGACGACGACGAAGCGGACCTCGGGCCGCTGGTCCAGGACGGTGCGGGCGGCGGCGAGGAGGGTCGGGAGGTCCTTCTGGGGGTTGAGCCGGGCGACCGTGGTGACCAGCGGGGCGTCGCCGACGCCGAGGTCGCGGCGCACGGTCTGCGCATCGCGCCGCGGGACGGGCACGGGACCCGCGGGCGCGATCACCACCACCCCGTCGGCGTGGGGCAGGCCCGACGCGATGTCGGCGGACACCGCGATGGTGCGATCCATCCAGCCGGGCAGCCGCGCCTCGATGCGTCGCAGGACGCCGGCAGACCGGCCAGCCGTCTCGTCGAGCACCACGTTGTGGATCGTCATGAGGCGAGGTCGGACGCCGGCGAGCACCGAGCAGAGCCCGGCCTTCATGCCGTGGGCGTGGACGACGTCCACGTCGGCGGCGAGCGAGCGGATGGCGCGCGCCGCCCGGAGGACCTGTCCGGGCGCAGACCCGACGTCGGCGACGTGGTCGACGCCTCCGAGCCCGTCGAGGACGTCCGCGGGGCCCGCGACCGAGACGTCCCACCCCAGCTCGCGCAGACCGTCGCGCAGCGTGGCCACGTGCCGGCGGATCCCCCCGTCGGAGGGGCCGAGGACGAGCAGCGCCCGATCAACCACGACCCGCTCCCGGGCGCAGCAGCTGGACGACGGTGGTGACGCGCGTCCCGCCGAGCGCCTGCTGCAGCGCGACGTAGAGGACGAGGCCGACCGGCCCGGCTGCGGCCACGGCGAGGACGGCCCCGACCCGGCCGCCGCCGCCGACGCGATCGCCCACGGCGGCCATGGCCAGGCCCGCCACGAGCGACGCCACGGAGCCCACCACCATCGGACGCAGCACGCGTGGCGCGGGGCGGAGGCGGCGGTGCACGGAGATGGCGAGCAGCATGGCACCGACGAGGTAGGTGCCGGTGTGAGCCCAGGCCAGCGCCGCGATGCGCGCGTCACCCTCCACGGCACCGGTGCTGGCGACCATCGCGACCACGCCTGCCACCACCACGCCGCCGTGCACGAGTGCCGGCGAACGGGTGTCGTCGAGCGCGTACGAGATGCGGGTGAGGAAGTAGAAGAGCCCGTAGCCGATGAGCCCCGGCGCGAACCCCACGAGGGTCAGGCGCACGAGCTCGGCGCCGGCCTCGCCGGTCTCGCCGAAGAGCGCCACCGACGTCAGGGGTCCCGCCAGCGCGACGAGCGCCGCAGCCACGGGGAGCACGAAGAACCCGATGGCGCGGACCCCGCGCTCGACGGTCCGGGCCACGCCGGCGAGATCTCCGGCCTGCGCTCGCCGGGCGGCCTCCGGGAACAGGGTGTTCAGCACCGGCAGCGCGAACAGCGCGTGCGGGAGGAGGAAGAACGTGAACGCGACCTGGTACCCGACGATGCCGCCCTCCACCGGGTTGCCCAGCACGAGCACGGCCCCGAGCAGCACCTGCGTCATGGCGAGGAACAGGGCCGCCCAACCGCCCTGGCGGGCGAGGGCGCGCAGCGCGGGGTCCGAGCGGTCGAGGTTCGGGCGGAACCGGAAGCCGCTGCGCCGCGCGCCGGCGATCGGGAGCGCGCAGAACGCCACGACGCCGAGCGACGTGCCGCCGGCGAGCACGGCGATCTCCAGCCCGTCGAGGTCGAGCCCGGGGCCCTCGTCGCGCCGGAGCCACCAGAACGTGCCGTACGCCGCGCACACCACGACGTTGTTCACGGCCGGCGCGAACGCCGGGAGACCGAAGCGGCCCTTCGCGTGGAGCACGGCCGTGGCGACGAGGCCGACGTCGTACACCAGGATCTGGGGCAGGAAGATCAGCAGGAACACCGTGCCGAGGGACACCTGGTCGGCTCGGATCGAGGCATCCTCCACGCCCGACACGAGGCCCCGCATCAGCAGCGGGGACGCCGCGGCGCCCACGACGACGAGGACCCCCAGCACGGCCAGCGTCAGGCCGAGCACCGACCCCGCCAGCCGCTCCGCCCCCTCGTCGTCCCCCCGGTCGAAGCGGGCCACGAGCGCCGGGACGAGGACGGCCTGCAGCGCCCCGGCGGCGAACAGCTCGAACACGATGTTCGGGACGGTGTTGGCCGACTGGTACGTGTTGCCGAGGAACGTGGTGCCGAGCACGGCGGCCACCACCACCACGCGCACGAACCCGGTGAGACGGCTGATCCCGGTGAGGACGGTCTGGGTGGCCGTCGAGCGGGCGAGGTCGCGCCGGTCGTCGACCCCGGCGCTCATGGCTCCTGCAGCGGTGGGAGGAGGGACGAGGCGCCCTCTCCCAGGCCGTAGTGGCCGATGACGGCCTCGCCGACGTCCTCGACGGCGAGCACGATCGCCATCCAGCCCTGGAAGTGGTCGAGGTCGTCCACGGTGGAGACCACCGAGCGGAGGCGCTCGTCGTCGCGCACCGACGCCACCACCTCGGACACCTCGTCTCCCCCACCCAGCGCAGAGGCGACGACGGTGGCGGTGGGCTGCTCGACGTCGTCGGTGAGGCGGGCGAGCAGCGGTTGGACCACGACGTCGTCGGGGACGGCCGGGGAGCCACCGATCACCACGAGCCGCACGCCGGCGGGGACGGTGGGCTCGTCGGGGCCGCTGCCGATGGGCTCGAACACGACGAACCCGGCGTCGAGGAGCGCCTGGACGTCGCCGAGGTCGGTCGCCTCGTCGGCCGACGGCTCCTCCGCGGGGTCGGGGGGGCCGACGGGCTGACCGGTGCCGGGGTCGACCGCCTGCCCGGCGCCGCCCGTGGTGCCCGGGTCGGGTGCGTCGCCCGTGCCGGGCTCGGCCGCCTCGCCGGGCTCCTCGCCCTGACCCTCGGTGGGCTCCGGGACGACGGGCTCCTCGGTCTGGCGGTCGCGCAGCTCATCACCGAGGGCGGCGACCGCGACCCGCCGGAGGCGGGCGGGGTCCGTGGACGTCTCCTCGAGCGCGGCGGCGAGGTCGTCGATGTCGGCGTCGTTGCCCAGCAGGAAGCGCTCGCTGAGCCACCACAGCCCCTGCACCTCGGCGCCGGCGACCTCGAGCGACTGGACCACGCCGTCGACGTCGGCCTCGTCGACGCCCTGCGACGCCACCAGCAGCACCGGCACCGGGTCGAGGCGGCCGGCGAGGAGGCCCGGGCCCTGCTCGTCGAGGGACTCCTGCAGGGCCTGGGTGCGCTCGACCTGCTGCTGCAGCTCGTCGATCTGCGCGTCCCGCTCGCCGAGCCGGCCCTCGAGCGACTCCAGCTGGCCGTTCAGGTTGTCGACGGTCGCCCGGTCGAGGAACGTCGAGCCGAGGGTGAGCCCGATGCCGATCGCCAGGAAGACCGCGGTCAGCGAGACGATGTGGTAGCGGAGGTTGATCATGAGGTGAAGTTGACCCAGGAGGTGCGGATCACCAGCCGGATCGGCTCGCTCACGAGCACGATCACGACCATGGTGAAGACGGCGGCCAGCACCAGCAGGAGGAGATCGCGGGTGCGGACCGTGGAGCGGTAGAGGCGGCTGACGCCCTTGGCGTCGACGAGCATCATCCCGACCTTCATCCGGACGAGGAAGGTGGACGCCATGCCGGCCCGTCCCTTGTCGAGGAACTCCACCATCGAGTTGTGCGTGCCGACGGCGACGATGAGCTCGCAGCCCTTCTGGTAGGCGAGCAGCATCGCGATGTCCTCGCTCGTGCCCTCGGAGCCGTACACCTCGTACTCGAGGCCGAGGTCGTCGAGGCGGGGGGCGCCCGGGGCGCGCCCGTCGCGGTACCCGTGGACGATGAGCCGGGCGCCGCAGCGCAGCGCTCGCTCCGACACGGAGTCCATGTCGCCGATGATCACATCGGGCGTGCGCCCGACCTCGAGCAGCGCGTCGGCGCCGCCGTCCACGGCGATGAGCACCGGCTTCTGGTCGGCGATGTAGCCGGACCGCCGCAGGAGGTCGAGGTCGTCCTTGTAGCCGAGGCCGCGCACGACGATCAGCACGTGGCGGCCACGGAAGTCGATGCCCGGCACCTCGGGGACGTCGGGTTCGTCGATGAGGAGGTGCCCTTCGGACTGGATGTAGCGCAGCGTGTTCTCGGCGAAGCGCTCCAGCTCGGCGCCCATCGTGGCCCGGGCCAGCGCGATGCGCTCCTGGAGGCCGTCGTGGGTCTGGCGCTCCCCCACCGCGACCTCGTCGTCGCCGATGCACACGCGTCCGTCGCGGACGGTGATCGGGCTGCCCTCCTCGATGTCCATCACGGCGGCGCCGGCGCCGTCGACGAGCGGGATGCCGGCAGCCGTGAGGATGAGCGGGCCCACGTTCGGGTAGCGGCCGGTCATCGACGATGCCGCGTTCACGACACAGGCGGGCTGCGCTGCCGCCAGGGTCTCGGCCGCCACGGGGTCGAGGTCCTCGTGGTCGATGACGGCGATGTCGCC
>DASUEE010000110.1:0-2167 GCA_036275235.1 Acidimicrobiales bacterium
GCCGAGAGCACCGAGCGCTTCGAGCGGGTCCAGGCCGGGCTGCGCGCCCTCGACATCGAGTTCGCCATCGACCCCCGCCTCGTGCGGGGCCTCGACTACTACACGCACACCCTGTTCGAGTTCCAGAGCACGGCGCTCGACGCCGCCCAGTCCACGCTGCTCGGTGGTGGCCGCTACAACGGGCTCGTAGAGGCGCTCGGCGGGCCGCCCACCCCGGGCATCGGCTTCGGCTCGGGCATCGAGCGGGTCCTGATCCACCTCGACGCCGAGGGCTCCTTCCCGGCCCCCGACAGCGGGGTCGACGTGTTCGTGGTCGACACGACCGACGGCTCCCACGCCCGCGACCTCGCCGAGGCGTTCCGGGACGCCGGGCTCTCGGCGGACCGCGCCTGGGACGGGCGGTCGATGAAGGCGCAGATGAAGGCCGCCGACCGATCGGGCGCCCGCTACGCCGTCATCGTCGGCGAGAGCGAGGCCGCCGCCGGGCAGGCCACCGTCCGCGACCTGCGCGACCGCGAGGCCGGGCAGCGGGCCGTCGCGCGCGCCGAGCTCGTCGGCACCATCCGAACCCTCCTCGACCTGTCATCGGAGACCCCGTGAGCGAGATCCTGCCCCCCGGACCCGCCGCCGGCCTGCGCACCCACTGGTGCGGCGAGCTGCGCGCCGCCGACATCGGCCAGGAGGTGTCGCTCTGCGGCTGGGTCGAGAACCGGCGCGAGCACGGCGAGCACCTGGCGTTCATCGACCTGCGCGACCGCACGGGCATCACCCAGTGCGTGGTGGCCAAGGCGCACGACCTGCGCAACGAGTACGCGCTGCGGATCTCTGGCACGGTCCGGGCCCGCTTCGAGGGCGCCACGAACGACAAGCTCGCCACGGGCGAGATCGAGCTGCAGGACTGCACCGTCGAGGTGCTGTCCCGCTCGGAGCCGCCGCCCTTCCCGATCCACGAGCGCACGGAGGTCGACGAGACCATCCGCCTGCGCCACCGCTACCTCGACCTGCGCCGGCCCCGCATGCAGCGCAACCTCCAGGTGCGCACGATCGTGAACGCGGCCATCCGCCGCACGTTCATCCAGAACGGGTTCGTCGAGGTCGAGACGCCGATGCTCATCGCGTCGACGCCCGAGGGGGCGCGCGACTTCGTGGTCCCGTCGCGCCAGCACCCCGGCAGCTTCTACGCGCTCCCGCAGTCGCCGCAGCTGTACAAGCAGCTGTGCATGGTCGGCGGCGTCGACCGCTACTTCCAGATCGCCCGGTGCCTGCGCGACGAGGACCTGCGCGCCGACCGCCAGTTCGAGTTCACCCAGCTCGACATGGAGTGCTCCTTCGCCGGCCAGGAAGAGGTGCTCGACTTCGTGACCCAGTCGGTGCAGGCGGCGGTCGGCGACGTCCTCGGTCACGACCACGAGGCGGCCAGCGGCGACGTGCCCCGCATGACGTGGGAGGAGGCGGTCGAGCGCTTCGGCTCCGACAAGCCCGACACGCGCTTCGGCATGGAGCTCGTGGAGCTCACCGACCTGTTCGAGGGCACCGAGGCCAACGTCTTCAAGGCCCCGTGCATCAAGGGCATCCGCCTCGAAGGGGGCGCGGAGCTCACCCGCAAGCGCATCGACGAGCTCGTCGACCAGGCCAAGCTCTGGGGCGCCAAGGGGCTCGCCTGGATGCGCGTCACCGCCGGCGAGCGCGAGTCACCGGCACTCGAGGGCGGCGTCGCCAAGTTCCTCTCCGACGCGGAGGCGCTCGGCACCATCGCCCGCCTCGAAGCCGCCCCCGGCGACATGGTGTTCCTCGTCGCCGACGAGCGCCCCGTCGCACGCCACATCCTCGGCCTGCTCCGCCTCGAGCTCGGCAAGCCGCCGATGGACGAGGGCGGTCTCCACTTCCTGTGGGTCACCGACTTCCCGATGTTCGACTCCGAGCTCGGCCCCGACGGTCGTCCCCAGGCCATGCACCACCCCTTCACCAGCCCGAACGCCGAGGACATGGAGGCCGGCCTCATCGAGTCCGACCCCACGAAGGTCCGCTCGGTGGCCTACGACCTGGTGTGCAACGGCTGGGAGCTCGGCTCCGGCAGCGTCCGGATCCACCGCTCCGACGTGCAGCAGCGCGTGTTCGACGCCCTCGGCATCGGTGCCGAGGAGGCGCAGGAGAAGTTCGGCTTCCT
>DASUEE010000111.1:0-9831 GCA_036275235.1 Acidimicrobiales bacterium
CGGCCGATGTCGGCGAGGTGGGCGTGCTCGGGGCCGACGCCCGGGTAGTCGAGGCCGGCGGAGACCGACTCGGCCTCCTGGACCTGGCCGTGGTCGTCCTGGAGCAGGAACGACGTGGAGCCGTGGACGATGCCCGGCACACCGTGGCCGATGGCCGCCCCGCCGGCGGGCTCGACGCCCACCAGCTCGGCGTCGGTGTCGGCGAACCCGGAGAAGATGCCGATGGCGTTCGATCCGCCACCGACGCAGGCGGTGACGACGTCGGGGATGCGGCCGTCGAGGGCGAGGCACTGCTCGCGGGCCTCGGTGCCGATGACCCGGTGCAGCTCGCGCACCATCCACGGGTACGGGTGCGGGCCCATCGCCGAGCCGAGGCAGTAGTGGGTGGACTCGACGGTGGCCACCCAGTCGCGCATGGCCTCGTTGACCGCGTCCTTCAGCGTGCGGCTGCCGGTCTCGGCGGCCCGCACCTCGGCGCCGAGCAGGCGCATGCGGAACACGTTCAGCTTCTGGCGCTCCATGTCGACGGCGCCCATGTAGACGACGCAGTCGAGACCGAGGAGCGCGGCCGCGGTGGCGGTGGCCACGCCGTGCTGGCCGGCGCCCGTCTCGGCGACGAGGCGGCGCTTGCCCATGCGCTCGGCGAGCAGCGCCTGGCCGAGCACGTTGTTGATCTTGTGGCTGCCGGTGTGGTTCAGGTCTTCCCGCTTGAGCAGCAGGCGCAGACCGAGCTCGTCGGAGAGGCGACCGCACACGGTGAGCGGGCTCGGGCGACCGGCGTAGTCGCGCAGCAAGCCGGCGAGGCGGGCGCGGAAGTCGGCGTCGGCCCACGCGGCGCGGAACTCCCGCTCCACCTCCTGGCAGGCCCCGACGAGGGTCTCGGGGACGAACTGCCCGCCGAAGCGGCCGAAGCGGCCGTCGGTGGTGTCGCCCATCACGGAGTGGTCGGTGGAGGTCACGGTGCGATCCCGAGGTCGGCGAGCGGGGGGTGGGTGGTGCCGCAGCCGGCGCCGGCGGCCTTGGCCGCGGACACGAAGGCTCGGACGGCGTCGGCGTCCTTGCGGCCCGCCGAGGCCTCGACGCCCGAGGCGACGTCGACGCCCCATGGCTGGACCTGGGCGATGGCCTCGACGACGGTGTCGGGCCGGAGCCCGCCGGCGAGCAGCACGCGGTGGCGGCGGGTGAGGTCGCCCACCAGGCGCCAGTCGAAGGCGATGCCGGCGCCGGGGGTGGGGGCGTCGAGCAGGACCACGTCGGCACCGTGGTCGTCGATCTCGGCGAGCTGCGGGTCGCCAGCGGCCATGGCCCGGATCAGGACGGGGACGTGCTCGTGGACCTGGCGGCTGGTCCGGGGCGTCTCCGACCCGTGGAGCTGGACGGCCCGCAGGCCGACGGCCTCGGCGGTCTCCAGCACCTCACGCGCGAGGTGGTCGCGGAACACTCCCACGACCAGCACGTGGTCGGGCACCGAGGCGGCGATGACCCGGGCCTCGTCGACGTCGACCTGCCGGCGCGACGGGGCGAAGATCAACCCGACGGCGTCGGCGCCGGCCTCGACCGCCACCTGGGCGTCGGCGGGGGTGGTGATCCCGCAGATCTTCACGAACACGGGTGCCGACGCTAACGGAGCCCCGGCGCGAACCCCCATCGACATCCGTTCTGGGATACCGATTCCCTCGCATGCCAGGGAATCGGTATCCCAGAACGGAGCTCGGGGTGGCGGACCGGTCAGGAGGAGGCGGCGCGGAGGGCGCCGACGGCGGCGGCCGGGTCGCCGGAGGTGACGAGCGACTCCCCCACCAGGACGGCGTCGTAGCCGGCGTCGCGCAGGGCGGCGGCGTCCTCGGGGCCCCGCACGCCGGACTCGGCGACCGAGACGACGTGGTCGGGGAACTGCGAGGCCATCCGCAGGGCCCGCTCGTGGTCGACCTCGAACGTGACGAGATCCCGCTGGTTCACCCCGACGAGCGTGGCGCCCACGGCGAGTGCCCGTTCGAGCTCGGGCTCGTCGTGGATCTCGACCAGCGCGTCCAGGCCGACCTCGGTGGCGGTGCGGTGGAACGCCGCCAGCTCGTCGTCGTCGAGGGCGGCGGCGATGAGCAGCACGCAGTCGGCGCCCATCGCCCGGGCGTCGAGCACGTCGCGCTCGGACACCGTGAAGTCCTTGCGCAGCACGGGCAGCGCGCACGCCCCGCGGGCCGCCTCGAGGTCCGCTGCGGACCCGCCGAAGTGCTCGTCGTCGGTCAGCACCGACAGGCAGGTGGCGCCACCGTCGGCGTACTGCCGGGCGAGGGCGGCCGGGTCGAGGTCGGCGAACAGGTCACCCTTCGAGGGTGAGCGCCGCTTCACCTCGGCGATGACCGCCATGCCCTCCGCGGCCCGCAGCGCCGTGGCGAACCCGCGCGCCGGTGGGGCGGCCTCGGCCTGCGCGCGGAGCTCGGCGAGGTCACGGGCGTCGGCGGCGGAACGGACGCGGTGGGCGAGCAGGATGCCGTCGAGGTACGTGGCCATGCTCAGCCCTCCACGACGTGGCCCTTCGCCCGGACCGGGCGGCAGAAGTGCAGCTCGGGGGGGCCCGAGAGCAGCCCGCCGAGGGTGCCGGCGAGCGCCTGGAAGGCGTCGGAGGTGCTGTGGGCCTGCAGGGCGTCGTCGCCGGCGTAGAGCTCATACACCCAGACGAGGTCGTCGTCGCCGTTGTCGGTGCTGATCGCGTAGACGAGCGTGCCGTCCTCGGACTCGACCTGCGGGAAGTAGTCGGCCAGGGCGGCGACGAGCTCGTCGCGGCGTCCCGGCTGGCAGGGGATGCGGGCGATGACGGAGACCGGGGACATGGCCGGCGAACCTACCGCCGCTCGGATCGGCTGGCGTTGATCAGGGCGACGAAGGGCAGGGCGAGGAAGCTGAGCCCGGACAGCGCCAGCACGAAGAAGCCGGCGATCAGGAGCCCGCCGAAGCCGAGCAGCGCACCCAGCACGACCCCACCGCCGCCGAGCACCGCCAGCGACGCCGGGACGAACGCCAGGGCCCGGGGCAGGGTCGGGGCCCCGGTGGGCGTGTCGTCGAGGAGGCGGGGGTCGACCTCGTCGCCGTCGTCGAAGGGCGTGAACGCGGATCCCGGGTCGCGCACGTACGACCCCCGTGGCGCGTCGACCCCGTTCCGGGCGTCGTACGCAGCGCGGCGGGTCGGATCGGACAGCACCGTCCAGGCCGCGTTCACGCGGGCCATGCGGGCCGCCGAGTCCGCCTGCACCACCTCGGCCCGGCCGGCGAGACGGTCGGGGTGGTGCGCCCGGGCGAGGGCGACGTAGGCCGCCCGGATCTCCGACAGGGTCGCGGTCGGCGGCACGCCGAGCTCCTCGTAGTGCCGGGGTCCACCTCGATCGTGGGGGTCGGCCATGCCCCGCCGAGTGTACGGAGGCGCCCTCAGTCCTCGTCGTCGTCGGTGGTGGTCGTGACGTCGTCGTCGCCGCCGGGATCGTCGTCGCGGTCCGGGTCCGTGGTGGTCGTGGTGGTGGTCGGCCGCGTCGCGCACGGCGGGACCTCGAGCGGGTACGAGCGCACGTCGGGCTCGACGCCGATGGTCGCCGTGGCCGACACCCGCGTGGAGCGCTCGCAGCGGAACGTGTAGAGGGCCACACCGTCGCCGTCGGTGACCGAGCGGGCCTGGACCAGCACCCACCCGGACGACGCGACCTGCACCGGGACGCCGGCCCGGGGCACGGTGCGGGCCACGCCCTGCTCGTCGACCACCCGCTCGGCGACCCACACCAGCAGGTTGACGAGGTCGCCCACCACGGGTGCGGCCGGGGCGGTGGAGGCCCGCACGTCAGGGCCCACGTGGGGCGTGACCGTGAGGCGGACGTCGCGGGTGTCGCCGTCGCTCAGGAAGAACAGCTCGGCGCCCGCCATGGTGAGCGTCGGCGGCAGGAACGCACGCACCCGCACCCGGCCGCCGGGCAGGCCGTCGATCGCGAACGTGCCGTCGTCGGCCGCGCGCACCTCGCGCACCTGCACGGCGTCGCCCACCAGGCGCTCGACGCGCACGATCGCCTGGCCGACGTTGCCGTCAGGCCCGACCACGACGCCGCGCACCGCCGCCCGCCCCGTCTCCTGGAGCGTGGTGGTGGTCTCCCCCCGCACGGGGGCGAGGGCGAGGCGCGACAGGTCGGCGGTGGTCGTGGTCTCCGGGGGCACCGTGCTCGACGTGGAGGACGGTGCCGGGAGGCTGCGGTCGTCGGGCCGGGCGCAGGTGGTGCTGAAGATGGCGATGACGGCGACCACGGCCACCAGCGCGCCCAGGAGGCGCAGCGGACGGCGGATCGACGGCAGCTCGACCACGTCAGCGGAGCGGCAGCTCGTGGACCACGCCCGGCACGCCGCCCACCACGACCCGGGCACCCGGCTCGACGGCACGACCGAGGAACGCCAGCCCGACCGGTCCGTGGGTGGGCGAGACCGCCGCGGTGGTGATCGTGGCCGGCGGCCCGGGGGCCTCGACGACGTCGCCGTCGGTGATCGGACCCTCGCACACGATGGCCCGCAGGTGACGGGGAACGTTCCCGCCCCGGCTGTCGATGCGGGCGGTGAGCTCCTGGCCGACGTAGCACCCCTTGGTGAAGCTGACCGACTCCTGCACGATCCAGTCCCCCACCTCGGCGGGGATCGTGGACTCGCTGAGCTCGCGGCCCATCGCCGGCACCCCGTGGGCGACCGCGTGGGCCCGCAGGTCGTCGGCCGACATCGACGCCACCCCCTCGGGGACCGCGCCTTCGGCGCCGGGGCCGAGGAGGTCGTAGCCCTCGACGCCGGGTCCGACGACGGGCAGGCGGAGCACGCCGTCGGGGAGATCGCCCCGGGCGGCACCGGGGCCGCGCACGGCGACGGCCGGCCAGTCGAGCACCTCGAGCTCGGCCTTCGTGCGGATCAGGAACCGCTTCAGCCGGTCGTGCAGCGCGGCGCCGAAGCCGACGTCGACGTCGAGGAGCACCTCGTCGCTCGCCGTCCGGGTCACGCGCGCCCACGCGTCGACCTTCCCCTGCGGTTGCAGGACGAAGGTGTGGCTCGAGGTGCCCACGGCGAGGGCGGCGACGTCCTGGCTGCACTGACCCTGGAGGAACGAGATCGCGTCGGGCCCCCAGACCCGGACGACGTCGCGCTCGATGGGGACGGCTCGTGCACCGCTCATCGGGACGCCTGCCGCTCGGCCGTCATGCGCCGGGCCGCCGGGACCGCCACCAGCAGCGCCCGGGCCTTGTTGTGGCACTCGAGGTCCTCGTCGTCGGGGACGCTGTCCGCGACGATGCCCGCCCCCGCCTGGACCGATGCGATGCCGTCGTCACCGATGACCATCGTACGGATGGCGATGGCGGTGTCGATGTTGCCCGAGAAGTCCAGGTAGCCGACCACGCCCGCGTAGGGCCCGCGCTTGACCGGTTCGAGCGCGTCGATGATCTCCATCGCCCGCACCTTCGGCGCCCCCGAGACGGTGCCGGCCGGCAGCGTCGCCCGCAGCACGTCGACCGGCGTGCGCCCCGGCGCCAGGTCGCCGGCCACCTGCGACGTGAGGTGCATCACGTGGCTGTAGCGCTCGAGGGTCATCAGCTCCTCCACCTGGCACGTGCCGAACGTGACCACACGCCCCACGTCGTTTCGGGCGAGGTCGACGAGCATGATGTGCTCGGCCACCTCCTTGGGGTGCTCCACCAGCTCGGCGGCGAGCCGACGGTCGTGGGCCTCGGACGTGCCCCGCTTGCGGGTGCCGGCGATGGGTCGCGAGATCACCCGGCCGTCGAGCAGCTGCACCATCGGCTCGGGGCTGGCGCCGACGAGGGTCACGCCCGGCACCCGCAGGAAGTACATGTACGGGCTCGGGTTCACCTGGCGCAGCGCCCGGTAGGCGTCGAAGGGCTCGGCCTCGAGCGGGAAGTCGAAGCGCTGCGACAGCACGACCTGGAAGATGTCGCCGGCGAAGATGTGCTCCCGGGCGATCTCGACCGCCTCCTGGTAGCGGCCCACGGCCATGGACGAGGTCACCTCGGGCGGCTCGTCGTCGGCCCGGGGCGGGCTGAGCATCGGCTCGTCGAGGGGGCGGGCGCCGTCGGCGGCCAGCTGCTCGAGGCGGGCGATGGCGTCGTCGTAGGCGGCGTCGAGGTCGGCCCCGTCCTCGACGATGACGTTGTCGATGAGGGTCACCCGCTGGCGCCAGTGGTCGAACGCTGCCAGCTGGCCGATGACCTGGAGGACCGCGTCGGGATGCCCGCGGTCGTCGTCGGGCACGTCGGGGAGGCGCTCGACCTCGCGGACGACGTCGTAGCCGAGGTAGCCGACGAGCCCGCCGTGCAGAGGCGGCAGCTCCTCGAGGTGCGGCGACCGGTAGTGCCCGAGCATGGCCTCGACGGCGGCGAGGATGCCGGCGTCGGTGGGCACGTCGGGGTGCAGCCGGCCCTCGACCTCCAGCGTCCCGCCCCGGCTGGTCAGCGTCACCAGCGGATCGCGCCCGACGAAGGACCAGCGGCTCCAGCGCTCGCCGTGCTCGACCGACTCGAGCAGGAAGCCGGGAGCGTCGCCGACGAGGCGCGCGAAGGCCGCGACGGGGGTGACGAGGTCGGCGAGGAGCTCCCGCCAGACCGGCACCACGGTGTGGTCGGCGGCGAGGCGGTGGAACTCCTCCCGCGACGGCTGGATCACCGGCAGGGCGTCAGGTGTTGGGTCGGACGTCGGGGTCCGAGAAGGAGCGGAAGAAGCAGGAGTACTCGCCGGTGTGGCAGGCGCCGGCGCCCTCCTGCTCGACGACGAGCAGCAGCGTGTCGCCGTCGCAGTCGTAGTGGGCCTCGCGGATGTACTGGCGGTCGCCGGAGGTCTCCCCCTTGCACCAGTACTCCTGGCGGGAGCGGCTCCAGAACCAGGTGCGCCCCGTCTCGAGGCTCTTGCGCAGCGACTCGTCGTTCATCCACGCCAGCATCAGGATGCGCCCGGTGCCCTCCTCCTGGACGATGGCCGGGACGAGTCCGTCGGCGTTGAACTTCACGTTCGCCAGGTGCGCCTCGTCGTAGGCGATGGGGGTGGCGGTCGGGCTGCCGGTCATCCGGCCGATCGTAGAGGTGCCCGAGGCGGCACCCGAAGTGCGTTCACTGGCCGGTGATGCTCCAGTGCCACGGCTCGGCCGGCAGGTTGTAGAGCCCGTAGGACGGGGCGTGCTGCTGCAGCCATCGGAACGCCGGGTCGCGCCGGCTCACGATGCTGTTCGGGCCGTTCTGCAGGTCGAGGGCCAGGCCCAGCTCGTGCAGGGACCGGCCGGGCTTGGCCGTGGGCGGCGAGCACAGGCTCGGGGACTTCTGGAAGATGTCGAAGTCCGTCGGGCCGCAGTTCTGGCGGCGGAGCTCGATCTGGCGCGACACGGGGCGGTAGGCGGACCCCTTCAGGTCGATGCCGGCGGCGGCCGCGGCGTCGACCAGCTGGCGGACCGAGTCCTCCAGCGCCCGGTGCACGCGGAACCCGCGCACCTTGACGATCGGGACGTCCGCGTCGCCGCGCTCCTCCAGCACCAGCCAGTTCCCGGCCGAGGGCATCTGCCCCTGGGCGAGCCACTGCTCGTACTCGAGCCAGCGGAGGTGGGCGTCGATGCGCCAGACCTCGTGCTCGGCGGCGGCCGCCGCGGCACGGAACGCCCGCCGCCTGGCCCGGCGCGCCTCGAGGTCGGCGACCGCGCCGGTGAGCGCGTCCTCGGCGTCGAGGACCGTGGCCTCGGCCTTCGCCAGCACCACGAGGGCGCCGACCTTCTCCACCGGGCTCTGCCCCGGCACCTCGACCGGGACCGGCACGACGGGGGCGGTCGCCGGTGCGGTCACGCCCTGGAAGGCGGGTCCGGCGGCGTTGGGCGCCTTGTCGCCCTTCGACGGCTTCTCGCCCGTGGATGCCCTGTCGGACCTCGACGCAGGCGCGCCCTTCGACCCCGGCGCGCCCTTCGCGCCCGTGCCGCCCTCGGCGACGGACGCATCCTTCGGCGCCGGAGCACCCTTCGGTCCGGGCACCGTCGCCGCCTTCTCGGCCGCATCGGGGCGCCCGCTCGGCGGGGTGCCGCGGCCCGGGTCCTCGTGGGCCGGCGCCGGCGCCTCCTCCGGGCCACCCTCGTCGGGGGTGGTGGCGGCACGGGCCTCGAGCCGGGCGCGGACCGCCACCAACTCCTCGCGAGCCGTGACGAGACGGGCCTCCGCCTCGGCCACCGCCACCTTGCCGGCGTTCACGTGGTGGTCCTGGCGGGGCAGCGCACGCTGCAGGAGGTTCTTCGCCTGGTGCAGGCCCTGGAGGTGCGGCATGCCCCGGGCGATCCGGTCACGGATGTCCGCCGCCCGCTCCGTGGGCAGGGCGGAGAACGGCGTCGACAGCGAGGCGAGGCTGACGGCATCCAGCTCCGGGCCCGCGTAGCCGAGCTTGGCCAGGTCCACGCCGGACACGCCGAAGGCGCTCGGCTGCGCGGCCGGAGCGGTCGACGCCGGCCGGGAGGCGTTGGCCCGGGCGATGGCGCCCAGCGGGTCGACCTCGGCGGGCGGGCCGACCACGAGCGACAAGGCCGTCGCGGCGACGGCTGCGGCAGCGCTGGCGGAGAGGATGCGGGTGCGGGTGGCAGGGCGGGGCATCTCGGGGGGTCCTCCGGGGCGCGCGCTGCCGGCTCCCCCCATCGGGGTCGGACCGTCTCCCGCACGCCTCCCTCGGCGATCTCTGGTTCGACCGGGACGCTACGGACGCCGACAGCGCGCGGATGGCCACATCGCGCCGTGTTGGTCATCTGTTGACCTGATCAGACCCCGATCTGGGCCACCGGGATCACCGGGACTGGTCCATCTGCACCAGGTGTCGGTGGCTACAGGTACAGACCGGTCGAACCCTCCTCGAGGCGCTCGGCGGCGACGGCGTGGATGTCGCGCTCGCGCAGGATGATGTAGTCGTTGCCGCGGACCTCGACCTCGTAGCGGTCCTCGGGGTTGAACAGCACGCGGTCGCCGATCTCCATGTTCCGGACGTTGGCGCCGGTGGCCACCACCCGCGCCCACGCCAGCCGCTTGCCCATCTGGGCCGTGGCCGGGATCAGGATGCCGCCGGTGCTCTTGCGCTCGCCCTCGGCCCGGTCGATCTCGACCAGGATGCGGTCGTTCAGCATCTTGATCGGGAGCTTGTCGCCCGGGTCGCTGCGGTCGGCCGTGGGCTCGGTCATGGAACGGCGACGCTACCGTGCGACCGGATGAGCGGCCGAAGCGCGCCGGAGCGGGCCACCACCGACGACGGCGTCGAGATCGAGCTGGCCTGGTCGTGGCCGGCCGAGGAGCCGTGGGCGGTCGCCGTGGTCACCCACCCGCACCCGCGCATGGGCGGCGACATGCACAACCCCGTGCCGGACGGCGTCGCCCGGGGCCTCGCCGATGCGGGTGTCGCCGCCGTGCGGCTGAACTTCCGGGGGACGGGCGCGAGCGGGGGCGACCACGGTGGCGGTGCCGCCGAGGTGGCCGACATCCTGGCCGCGGTCGACGCCGCCGCCGAGGAGGTGCCGGGCGTGCCCGTGCTCGGCGTCGGCTACTCCTTCGGCGCCGACGTCCTGCTCGCCGTCGACGACGAGCGGTTGGCCGGCGTCGTCGCCGTCGCCCCGCCGCTGCGGGTGCTGCCGGTCGAGGCGCTGCGGGCGCCCCGGGGCGAACGTCCCACGCTGGTCCTCTCCCCCGCCCACGACCAGTTCTGCGACCCGTCGCAGGCGTCCTCGGTCGTCGACGGCTGGCCCGAGACCACGGTGGAGCCGGTCCCCGGTTGCGACCACTTCCTGGCCGGCGGGGTCCAGCGGGT
>DASUEE010000112.1:0-2487 GCA_036275235.1 Acidimicrobiales bacterium
GTTGATGATGATGCCGGCGCGGGCGTGGACCTGCCGGCTGAACCGCTGGTCGACGAAGGTGCGGACGGGGTTGATGTCGCGGAACAGGATCCCGTACATCGAGTCGTTGAGCATCATGTCGAGCCGCTCGAGCCCGGCCAGCGCGGCGATCTCGGGCATGCACAGCCCCGAGGCGTAGTTGGTCAGCCGGACGTAGCGGCCGAGCTCCTTGCTCGACTCGTCGAGCGCCGCCCGCATGAGGCGGAAGTTCTCCTGGGTGGCGTAGGTGCCGGCGAAGCCCTCCCGGGTCGCACCCTCGGGCACGTAGTCGAGCAGCGACTGCCCGGTCGAGCGGATCACCGCGATGACGTCGGCGCCCTCACGGGCCGCCTGCTGGGCCTGCGGGATGTCCTCGTGGATGTCGCCGGTCGCCACGATCAGGTAGATCCACGGCTTCTGCTGCGGGTCGCCGTACCGCTTCACCAGCCGCTCGCGCTCCCGGCGCCGGGCGTCGACCCGCTTGACGCCGGCGCCGACCTGCTTGCGGGCCGCGGACGTGGCCCGGGTCAGGTCCCGCCCCTCGGGCAGCCGGAAGCGCACCGACCCGGCCGAGGCCTTCTGGGCGAGGGTGGCGAGGTCCTCGGCCTCGCCTCGCAGCAGGGCGTCCCAGACCGGGAGGGCCACGCCGTGCTCGAGACCGACGTCGCCGCGCACGGCGTCGAGCAGCCGGTTCACCCAGGGGATCCCGTCAGGGTCGGCGCCCTGGAGCCCCGCGAGGCGCAGCGTGGCGCGCTCCACCGAGACCGTGGTGTGCTGCGTGGCGAGGTCGACGATGGGCCGCCCGGCCTTGCGGGCCAGCGAACGGGCCCTGCGCACGGTCGCCGGATCGAGGTCCAGCTTCGTCGTGCGGGCCCGTCGGGTGCTGCTCATCTCAGTGCTCCTGGTTCCTCGAAGGCGACCTCGCCGGCGACGAGCGTGAGGACGCAGGTCGGCAGCGGCAGGTCGGGGTGCAGGTCGGGCAGGTGCGGGACGCCGGCCCGCGGGTCGGTCGACCAGGCGGCGACCCGCGCGTCGGGGGTCTGCACGAGCAGGTCGCCGTGCACGTCCCAGACCGCGATGCTCGCCGGCGCCCCGGGGGCGATGACGCCGCCCTCGTCGCGCCGGGCCGCGCGCCAACCGCCGCGCGTGTGGGCGTTGAAGCCCGCGCGCACCGTGAGCCGCTCGGCCTCGTTGTGGTGCCAGGCGGCTGCCCGGACCGCCCCCCACGGGTCGAAGGGGGTGACCGGGGTGTCGGAGCCGAACGCCAGGGCGACGCCGGCGCGGCTCAGCGACGCGAGCGGGTTCATCGCCAGGGAGCGGTCGGCGCCGAGCCGCTCGGCGTACATCGACGTCGTGCCGCCCCACAGCGCGTCGAAGCGGGGCTGGACGCTCGCGGTCACGCCGAGCTCGGCGAGCAGGGCGATCTGGTCCGGCTCGACCATCTCGAGGTGCTCGAGCCGGTGCCGCGCCATCACGAGCGCCGGGACGCCTACCTTCTCCTTGGCGCGGCGGAAGCCCTCCACGAGCTCGTCGGTCGCCCGGTCGCCGATCACGTGGAAGCCGGCCTGGAGGCCCGCCTCGGTGCAGGCCACGACGTGCCGGGCCACCTCGTCGGCGGTGAGGTACAGGTGGCCTTGCGACGACGCGTCGTCGGTGTACGGCGTTCGCATGGCCGCCGTACGGGAGCCGACCGCACCGTCCATGCACAGGTCCCCGGCCGCCCCCGCGCAGCCGAGGGCCCGGGCCTCCTCGACGCCGTCGAGGGCGCCCCAGTAGGTGACCACCTCGGGGACGTGGCCGCGCCCGGCGAGGTCGTGGCCGATGGCGAGGTCGGAGGGCGGGCAGATGTGCGGCGCGCCGAGCTCGTGCACCATGCCGATCCCCTGCCGGGCGGCGAGCCCGAGTGCACGCAGGACGGCGTCCTCGCGCTCGGAGGGCTGGAGCATCCGGAACGTGCCCTGCCGGGCGGCGTGGTGGGCGTCGCGCTCCACGCGCCCGGTGACGTCGTAGCCGTCGGCGTGCACCACCTCGGGGCAGGCGTCCAGGAACGCGGTCGACACGACGGCGGAGTGGGCGTCGACGCGGCCGAGGTAGGCCGGCCGGCCCCCCGTGGCCCGGTCGACCTCCTCGCGCGTGAAGGCGCGGCCCTCGGGCCAACGGGTCTCGTCCCAGCCGTAGGCGAGCACCAGCGACCCGGTGTGCGTCCGGGCGTAGGAGGCGACGGCGTCGAGGGCCTCTCCCAGCGTCGCCGCGGTGCCGAGGTCGGCGCTGCTCGCCGCGAAGCCGGTCTGGGCCAGGTGGGCGTGCGCGTCGACGAACGCCGGGGTGACGAGGCGGCCGGCGAGGTCGACGACCCGGTCGGCGCCGTCCTCGAAGTGGGCGGAGGCGTCGTCGTCGCCGGTCCACACGACCGTCCCGTCCTCGACGCACAGCGCGGTGGCGTGCGGGTCGGCGGGGGTGTGGACGTAG
>DASUEE010000113.1:0-2037 GCA_036275235.1 Acidimicrobiales bacterium
GCCGATGGACAGCAGGTTCATGACCGCGGCCTTCAGGGGCACGAGCAGTGACCGGAAGACGGCCATCAGCAGCAGGAACGACACGGCGATGACCGCGCCGATGAACACGGGCAGCCGGCGGCTGAACAGGTCGGCCATGTCAGCGAACAGGGCGGTGACGCCCGAGACCGACACCACAACGTCCGACCCGTCGACGGCCGCGGGGACGATGTCGTCGCGCAGGCGCTTCACCAGGTCCTGGGTTGCCGTGGAGTGCGGCGCCGACTCCGGGACCACGACGACCACCGCGGTGTCACCGGCCGGGTTGGGGATGGGAGGCGCCACCAGCGCGACGCCGTCGGTGCCCTGCAGGCCGCTCGCCAGCCGGCCGAGCACGTCCCCCGACGCGGCCGGCCCGCCAGGCAGCTCGGCCACCAGCAGCAGCGGGCCGTTGAAGCCCTCCCCGAAGCCGTCGGACACCAGGTCGTAGGCTCGGCGGCTGGACTGCGTCTCGGGGCCGCCGCCGAAGTGCGGTCCGCCCAGCTCCATGCCGAGCACGGGCGCGGACAGCCCGAGCAGCACCGCGAGGGCGACGATCATCGCCGGCCACGGGTGGGACTGGACGTTGCGGCTCCACCGGTACCAACGGCCGCCGGTGGCCACCTCCTCCGCCTGGTGGGCCCGACCGACGGCGAAGCGGTCGATGGACGGACCGAGGAAGCCGAGCACGGCGGGCAGCAGGGTGAGCGCCGCGACCACGGTGCAGGAGACCACCAGTGCGGCGCTGACCGCCATGCCCACCACCATCGACACGCCCATGAGCACCATGCCCAGCAGGGAGACGACCACCGTGGCACCGGCGAAGACGACGGCCCGGCCCGCGGTGGAGACGGCACGGGCGCACGCGTCGGCGGGCTCCAGGCCGGCCCGGAGCTCTTGGCGGTACCGGGTGACGATGAACAGCGCGTAGTCGATGCCCACGCCCAGGCCGATCATCGCCGCCATGGCCGGCGCGAAGGTGAACACCTCGATGACCCGTGTGAGCAGCACGACCAGGCCCATCCCGGCACCCAGCCCGCCGAGCGCGACGGCGATCGGGAGGCCGGCGGCCAGCAGCGAACCGAAGGTGACCACGAGGACGCCGAGCGCGACCACGACCCCGGCGGCCTCCCGCTCGCCCGGTGGCTCCATCTCGGCGAACATCGCGGTGGGCCCGCCGATGTCGACCTGCAGGTCGGCCCGCTCCGAGAGCAGGGTCGCGTCCTCGATGATCCCCCGGACCAGGTCGGGGTCGGCCTCGGGGCCGAAGTCCTCCAGGCGGACCTGGGCGATGGCGGTGGTCCGGTCAGGGGTCACGAGGGCCGGACCCGTGTAGGGCGACACGATGTCGCGGACGCCGTCCCGGGCGCCGACGTCGGCGAAGAACGCCTCCATCGCGGCCCGGACACCCGGGTCGTCGATGCCGGGCTCGGCCCGGAACGCAACAGCCAACGGGTCGCCGGCGAAATCGGCGAAGCGCTCCTGCAACAGATCGATGGCCCGCTGGGACTCGGAGTCGGCGACCCGGAAGTCGTTGCGGAACGTCGCCCCCTGCACCTGGGACGCCACGCCCACGGCCACGAGGGCGGCCGCCCAGGCCAGCACGACGCGCCGCCGGTTCCGGAAGCACCAACGCCCGAGGCTCGACATCGGACTCCACCCGCTCTCAGCTGTGCGACAGGTACCTCGAAGCGTACGAGCGAACCGCTCACAGCGGTCAAATCGGGCCAGCGTGGTGCGACCGACCCGCGAGACGGTTCTCGTGTTATGTTCCGCCGCCTCGGCCGACCGGCCGGCCACGACCCACCCGGGAGGAACTTCGTGACCACCGATCTCCGCGGCGCTGCCGCCATCGTCGGGGCCGTCGATGCCGTGTCACCCACGGGGGCGCTCGGTCGGACGGACGCCCAGCTGGAGGTCGAGGTCATCCGCGGCGCGCTCGACGACGCCGGCCTGTCCATCGCCGACGTCGACTGCCTGATGACCACCAACGGCCTGATGGGCTCGCTCGAGCTCGGC
>DASUEE010000114.1:0-4471 GCA_036275235.1 Acidimicrobiales bacterium
CGTGCGAGTCGACACCATGGGAGCACCACGATGACCGAGCAGGTCGAGACCGGGACGCAGGTCCGTCAGGACAGCATCAACGTCAGCGACGCCGCCGCCGCGAAGGTGAAGGCGCTCCTCGAGCAGGAGGGTCGCGACGACCTCCAGCTGCGGATCGCCGTCCAGCCGGGTGGCTGCTCCGGCCTGCGCTACCAGCTGTTCTTCGACGAGCGGAACCTCGACGGCGACGTCGTGACCGACTTCAACGGCGTGTCCGTGGTCGTCGACCGCATGAGCGTGCCCTACCTCAACGGCGCCACGATCGACTTCGTCGACACGATCGAGAAGCAGGGCTTCACGATCGACAACCCGAACGCGACGGGCTCTTGCGCCTGCGGCGACTCGTTCCACTGAGTCGCCCCTCCGGCGCCGAGCGCCGATCCTGAACTCCCAGGACGCGACCCCTCACCGGCGACGGTGAGGGGTCGTCGTCGTCTCGCCCCTCCTCAGTACGCCTGGGACTCGTCGAGCGGGGAGGCCGCCTCGCCGAGGCGGCGCCCGGTGGCGGCGTCGACGACGGTGCGGCCGCCGAGCGGCGCGGTCAGCGTCACCCGGACCGAGCCGGCGAGCGCGATCTCGATGCACGCGGTGTTCTTGGGCGCGGTCGGCGGGGTGCGGGGCACGGCGACCACGACGCGGTCCTCGCGCTCCTCGACGCGCGGCGTCCCGGCCTCGCCGTAGCACTCGGGCACGCCGTTGTAGAAGTTCAGCGCGAGGTGGCGCGCGTCGTAGCGGTAGAAGCTGTCCAGCGCGATCAGGGCGGGGTCCGCCGGTCGCCCGTCGCTCCCGCCGTCGCCGGGCGGGACCTCGCTGCCGCCGTCGCCGGGAGCGCCGCCCGGGGGAGTGCCGCCGGGAGCGCTGCCGGGGTCGCCCGGCTCGGTGCCGGAGTACGGCGGTGCGCCCTGACCGGCGCCGCTCCCCCCGTCCGCGAAGCCGCCGCCGCTGTCGGGGCGGTCGGAGCCCGGGGCGCCGAGCACCCCCACCCCGACGCCGACGACCACCAGCACCGCCACCGCCACGAGGGCCGGGACCCACCACCGCTTCACGCCGCTCATCATGCCGATGGGACGCACCCGGCCGGCCACCGGTTCCCGGACGGACCGGTCCGGAATGACCAGGGCCCATGGTCCGTCCTGCGCCGAGGAGTGGTCACGGACGGCCATTGTGGGCCCGGTCTGGTCCGGGTTTGGTGGTGGGTCTGCGGCGCAGCGCCGTGGCGAAGAGGGGAGAGCACCACATGAAGCGTTGGACCACACTCGCCTGCGTCGGCCTGACCGCCGCGGCGTTGACGACCTCGGGGGCCGCCGTCGGCGCCTCCGCCGACACCACGGCAGCCGCCGCCCGGCCCACCATCGACGGCTTCGAGGGCGCCCGCGGCCTCGACATCGGCCGCACCGGGCGGACCGTCCTGGCCACCTCCGACGGCAAGGTCTACCGGGTGACCCGGACCGGCAAGAACGCCGGCGACCGCCGGGCGATCGCCCGGGTGCCTGCCGGCTTCCTGGCGCCCGCCGTCGCCGTCGCGAACGACAACGCGGTGTGGATCCTCACCGTCGGTGCCGACTCGCCGACCGACGGCCACGGCACCCTGTTCCTCAAGCGACCGGGCAAGAAGAAGGTGGAGGTCCGCAACATCCAGCGCTGGGTCGCGAACCACCGCCGCGGGGTGGACCCCTACGACCTCGAGGACAGCAAGCAGGAGAGCAACCCGTACGGCGTCGCGGCGATGCCCGACGGCTCCGCGCTGGTGGCCGACGCCGCCAACAACGCGGTCTTCCGGGTCACCCGCTCCGGTCGCGTCCAGGTCGTCGCCCGCGTGAAGCCGCGCACGGTCCTGTCTCCCGACTTCGGGGGCGACCCCGAGATGCCCCCGACCGGCACGCCGATGCCGTCCGAGGCCGTGACCACCTCCGTCGCGGTCGGGCCGGACGGGTCGGTCTACATCGGCGAGCTGCGGGGCTTCCCCGGGACCGTCGACACCTCGCAGGTCTGGCGCGTGCGGCCGGGCGAGCGGCGTGCCGTCTGCGACCCGGAGCGTCCGCGCCGCGGCGAGTGCCGCCGGGTCGCCGACGGGCTCACCTCGGTCGTCAGCCTCGACACCGGTCTCGGTGGGTCGATCTACGTCGCCGAGCTGTCCAAGCTCGGGTGGCTGGCCATGGAGACCGGCGGACCGGAGGCTGCCATCGGCTCGGTCATCCGGATCGGCCACGACCGCACCGTGCGCCGTGAGCTCGCCGCCGGCGAGGTCGTCATGCCGGGCGCCGTCGCGGTCACGCCGGGCGGCAACGTCTGGGTCAGCGGTCCGATCTTCGGCCCCGGCGGGATGATGCGCGTCGGCTGACCTGGTGCCCGTGGGCCGGCCCTCGGACATGAGGACCGGGCCCGGACGCGACGACGGCCCCGCACCGTGCTGGTGCGGGGCCGCCGTGCGTGTTGGCGACGGGCGGGCGGCGCGCGATGACCCCGGCGGGCGCCGTACCCGGGTCCGTCCTCAGTCCAGGTGCAGCTCCATCGCGCCGGCCAGCCGGGCAGCGGCCTCGGAGACCTCGATGGTGGGCTTGCGGACCTCGCGCGGGTAGTCCTCGAACAGGATGCTGGGGGCGGGCCGCACGGCTGCGCGGGCGGCACGCTCGGCGGCGGTACGCCGCGTCGGCAGGTGCAACGCGTCCTCGACGGCGTGGCAGTCGACGGTCATCTGGTCGGTGGTGGCGGCGTCGTCGTACGCCAGGCGCTTGTAGGTCATGGCACCGACGCTAGGGCTTACCGACGGGTACCCCAACGCGTACCGGCGGGTAGTGTCAGCGTGTCCCGGAACCGCCCCCCACCTCGGAGAGAACACCGTGTCGCTGCTCATCACCGGCTCGATCGCCACCGACCACCTGATGTCGTTCCCCGGCAGGTTCCAGGACTCGCTGGTGGTCGAGCAGCTGGACAAGATCGCGCTGTCGTTCCTGGTCGAGGACCTGGAGGTACGGCGGGGCGGCTGCGCCGCGAACATCAGCTTCGGGCTGGGCAACCTCGGGCTGCGGCCCGTCCTCGTGGGCGCGGTCGGTGAGGACTGGCGCGACTACCGGGCCTGGCTGGAGCGGCACCACGTGGACTGCGAGTCCGTGCACGTCTCCGACTCCAAGCACACCGCGCGGTTCGTGTGCACGAACGACGCGACGATGGCCCAGATCGCGTCGTTCTACGCCGGGGCGATGAGCGAGGCGCGCGACATCGAGCTGAAGCCGATCGTGGAGCGGGTCGGCGAGGTGTCCTACGTGCTGGTCGGCCCGAACGACCCGGAGGCGATGCTGCGGCACACCCAGGAGTGCCGGGACCGGGGCTACCCGTTCATCGCCGACCCGTCGCAGCAGCTGGCCTTCGGGGACGGCGAGATGATCCGCGACCTCATCGACGGCGCCGCGATCCTGTTCTCCAACGAGTACGAGTCGGCGCTCATCGAGCAGAAGACCGGGTGGTCGGCCGACGAGGTGCGCAGCCGGGTCGGGACGTGGGTCGTCACCCTCGGGGCGCAGGGCGTGCGGGTCGAGCGGGAGGGCCAGGAGCCGATCGTGGTCGCGGCCGTCCCGGAGATCGAGAAGGTCGAGCCGACCGGCGTGGGCGACGCGTTCCGGGCCGGCTTCCTCGCCGCGCTGGAGTGGGGGCTGTCCCTGGAGCGGGCGGCCCAGCTCGGGTGCCTGCTCGCCGTCTACGTGGTCGAGAAGGTCGGGACCCAGGAGTACTCGCTGCACAAGCAGGCGTTCCTGGACCGGTTCGCCGGGGCGTACGGCGATGCGGCGGCGGCCGAGGTCGCGGCCCACGTGCGCACGCCCCGCCCCTGAACCCCGCCCCCCTTGCGCCGACCCGTCACTTTCTGAGGGGTTTCCGCGGCGTGTCGCACGAGGATTGACGGGTCGGCTTGGGTCGGCGCGGGGTCGGTGCGGCCGGTACGGCGCTCAGTGGAGCCGGCGTACGACGAAGCGCGGGACCCCGTCTCCCGCCAGGTCCTCGCCGACGAGCTCGTGGCGCTTCATCCGGCACCACGCCGCCACGTCGGGACGGGCCGCGGGGTCGTCCGCGACGACGCCCAGGGTCTGCCCGACCTCCACGTCGCCGAGGTTCGTGGCGAGCCGGATGATCGGCAGCGGGCACTTCAGGCCCCGACAGTCCAGCTCTGCGTCGACCTCCACGGCACCAACTGTGCCAGCGCGGCGGACCGACCCGTCAATCCTCGTGCGACACGCCGCCGAAACCCCTCACAAAGTGACGGGTCGGCGGGGTCAGGGGCGGAGGGCGGCGACGATCTCGGGCAGCACGTCGCAGAACGCGTCCACCTCGGCCTCGGTGGTGTCGCGCCCCACGGACACCCGGACGTTGCCGTGGGTCAGCGCGCCCATCGCGGCCAGCACGTGCGACGGCACGAGCGTCGAGGCCGAGCACGCCGACC
>DASUEE010000115.1:0-3132 GCA_036275235.1 Acidimicrobiales bacterium
GACCTGCGCGTGGTGATCGCCGGCGTCGGCGCCGCCGGCGTCGCCTGCGGGAAGATCCTCCTCGAGGCGGGCGTGGCCGAGATCATCGGCGCCGACCGCCAGGGCGCCATCTGGGAGGGCCGGGAGAACATGAACCCGGCCAAGCAGTGGTTCGCCGAGCACACCAACCGCGATCGCCGAAAGGGTGCCGTCGGCGAGCTGCTCGCCGGTGGCGACGTCTTCATCGGCGTCGCCGGCCCCGGGATCATCGAGCCCACGGACCTCGACCGGATGAACACCGATCCCTTCGTGTTCGCCCTCGCCAACCCCGACCCGGAGATCCGGCCGGAGCAGGCCCGCGGCCGGGCGAAGATCATCGCCACCGGCCGCAGCGACTTCCCGAACCAGATCAACAACGTGCTGGCCTTCCCGGGCATCTTCCGGGGGGCGCTCGACGCCAAGGCCACCGACATCACCGAGGGGATGAAGCTGGCGGCGGCCGAGGCCATCGCCGAGTCGATCCCGCTGTCGGAGCTGCGCGAGGACTTCATCATCCCCTCGGTCTTCGACACGACGGTGGCGCCCCGCGTGGCCAAGGCGGTGGCCGCCGCGGCCGTCGCCGAGGGCGTCTGCCGGGGCTGACCCGGGTTCTGGGCCGCGGGCCACGCCTCGGGCGCTGGCCCGCCGCGACCCGGAACGGTCAGCCCCAGAAGTTCGCCGTCACCCACGCCTGCCCGGCGGCGTCGCGCACGCAGCCGACCGTGCCGTGCGTGAACGCGGCGCGCAGGATGGCGTCGCGGTGGGCGGGCGAGCGCATGAACTCGTCGAAGATCGCCCGGGCGTCCATCCCCCGGCCGACGACCTCGCCGGCGGTCATCGCCTCCGGTCGGGCGGCGAAGACCTCGTCGGAGTAGCTCGGGTTGTGCGCCAGCTGGCCGACGCCGGCGAGGTGGTTGCTCCACCCGAGGGCCACGTGGTCGACGACCGGGTCGTCGACGAGCGCGTGCCGGCCGGCACCGCCACGGGCCTCGTTCATCCAGCCGAGCATCGAGGTCTCGCAGGCGCCGTCGCGGGTGGCGCCCTGGGGGGTCGGGGTCGTGGCGGCCCGGGGTGCCGGGGCCGGCGCTGGTGCCGGGGCCGGTTCGGGAGCGGGCGCCGGGGCGGGTTGCGGCGCGGGTGCGGGCGCAGGTGCCGGTTCGGCCGGGGCGGGCGCCTCCACGGGCTCGGCGACCGGCGGGGCGGGCGGAGCCGGCGGCTCGGCAGGGGGAGGCGCGACCGGGGCGACGGCCAGCTCGACCGGCTCGCCGAGGCCGGCGGTGGTGAGCGCCGCCGGGGTCCGGTCGACCAGCCCCGCCGTCTCCAGGATCTCGGCCCGCTCGATGGCGACGGCCGCCTCTGCGCTCGGCCCGCCGCTCGCCAGCACCAGGCCGGCGACCGTGACCTGCAGCACGATGGCCGCCGCGAGGGCGCGCGGGACGAGAGCGTTGGCAGGCATCGATGGCTCCGCGAGGCAGGGACGGCCGGTGGGCCGTCGGGTGGACCGGCAGTGCGGGGGACCGGTGTGTGGTTGTTCGCCCTCGGTCGGCGGTCTCCCTGCCCAGCGCGCTCGACGCCTACCCTCTCGATCGTGAGCGATCGGGACGCCGACGACCTCGACGTGCGACTCGACTGGCCCGGCGATCCGACGCCGGAACCCCCTCGCGCCCGCCGGCGCCGGCCGCTCCGGGCCGACGGTACCGGTCCGTCCCCCGACGACGACGCCGGGGACGGCCGCATCCGGGTGCGCGTGGGGGAGCCGCGCCAGGTCGCGGCGCTGACCCGCCAGGTCGAGGCCCTGCAGGCGGAGGTGGCGTCGCTGCGGTCCGAGCTCGCCGAGCTGCGGGCCCGGGTCGACGGCGCCTGATCAGTCGGCCAGCGTGAGCGCCTCGGCGGGGCCGGCCACGGCGCCCGCCACCGCCGCCTGCGGCGGCGCCTGCAGCGTGTGGCGGACGCCGGCGATGGTGACGTCGACGATCTCGAAGCGCACGGCCGGTGCTGGCGTGATGGCCCGCTGGGGCACCTGGAAGAGGTGGGTGGTGCGGCCGGTGGTCATCTTCACCACGGTGCGCCACAGGATCCACAGGTCGAACGACGCGTTGCGATGCTCGATGTACAGGCGGTCGTACTCGGTACGGTCGCCGATCAGCAGGTTGCAGTGCGGGCTGATCTGCCACAGCCCGGTGAGCCCGGGCGTGACCGACACCCGCTCCGCGGCGAAGCGGGCAGGGAGCTGGGCGTGGAGGTTCGGCATCTCCGGGCGGGGGCCGACGAAGGCCATGTCGCCGGCGACCACGTGCCACAGCTGCGGGAGCTCGTCGAGGTGCAGCGTGCGCATCCGGACCATGTGCCGGGGGAGCGATTGCGCCCGGATCGCGTACTTGTCGGCGTAGGCGTCGATGCACGGGGGCAGCGAGCGCACCTTCACGAGGCGGAACGTGCGGCCCCCTCGACCGACGCGGTCCTGGACGAAGAACGGCCAGGCCCGGTAGGTCACCGCCGAGGCGACGGCGGCCAGGACGATCGCCGGGACCGCTGCCACCAGCAGGACCGCGGCCACGGACGCTTCGATGATCCGTCGCACCGGATGGTCGGAAGAAGTCATGCTCGCCCTCCCCGACTCCGAGTCGAACCGTGCAGTGCCCCGCCATTTTCCCTCTCGGCGTCTGTTCGCCGCCCCGGGTCGAGGTTCCTCCCCAGAGATCGAGAAATGCTCGCCCGCCGTCCGCCGGCCGTTCAGACGGGCGTCACCTCACGCCGCCGCAGGAGCAGCCCCGGGTGGCGGCGGGCGAAGCGGGCCATGCTCCGCAGGTGCCACAGGTTGCGCTGGGAGAGGAAGCGCTTGTCGATGACGGCTTGGTACTCGTGGACGGCGCCGGCCTCGGGCAGCACCCAGCGCTCGAACCCCGCCGCCGCGAACCGCGCCGCGAGGTCGATGTCCTCCACGTACATCGGGTACCCCTCGTCCATGCCGCCGACGGCGTCGAACGCGCGCCGCCGCACCAGGAGGAACGCGCCGAGGAGCCAGTCGGCCTGCCAGGGTCCGGTGTGCGCGCCGAGCCGGTAGTGGGCATGCTGCAGCTCGAAGGGCGGGAAGAGCAGCCGGAGCGGTGTGCG
>DASUEE010000116.1:0-3026 GCA_036275235.1 Acidimicrobiales bacterium
CCGGTCGTCGGCGTCGACTTCGCCTTCGAGGGGATCCCGGCCACGGTGCCGGCCGGCGACGTCTCCTTCGAGTTCTCGAACGAGGGCGAGGCCGCCCACGAGATGGCCCTCTTCAAGCTCGGGGAGGGCGTGCAGCTCGACGACCTGCTCGCGAGCGAGGAGGAGCCCTCCGAGGAGGAGGCCACCGAGGTCGGCTTCACGTTCGCCACGCCGGGCCAGGGCGGCCACTTCCTGAACGCCGAGGACCTCGAAGCCGGGACCTACGCCGTCGTCTGCTTCATCCCCGGGCCGGAGGGCAAGTCCCACCACGAGCTGGGCATGAAGGCGACCTTCACGGTGTCCTAGCGAGCCGGGACGACGAAGGTGGGGTGACCAGGACGTCGCTGGCCCGATCGGGCCGGCAACGTCCACGTCGCACCGGACGAACCGGACACCCGCGCAGTACCAGTGGCACGGACGTGGACAGGAATGACGCGATCGCGCCATGAACCGCCGGCAGCGACCTGCCGACACCACCTGCGTTGAGCCTCTTCTCCGCCTCCGCTGCGCCCGCCGCCACGCTCGACCCGCCGTCGGCGACCTTCGCCGGCCTCGCGGCGCGCCGGTCGCTGCTGCAGCGCCACGAGCTGCCGGTGGTGGCCGCGCTGGCGGTCGTGACCGTCGTCGCGGCGATGAGCGGGCCGTCGGTGGTGCGCATCGCGGGTGCCGTCGGCCTCCTGGCCATGGCGGCCGCCGTCTACCTCGACCGTGACCCGTCCGTGCTGCGCGGCCGGCTGATCGCCGCCGTCGGCCTGACCGTCTTCACCCTCGCCGACGCCGGCCTCCCCGGAACCGAGGAGCTGGGCCTCGTGGCCCCGGAGACGCTCTGGCGCCCCCTCGCCGCCGTGGTCGCCTACCCCGTCCTCGGCCGGGCCCTGCTGCTCACGGTCGGGCGGTACCGGCAGTTCAAGTCGAGCGACCTGCTCGTGGAGGCCGCCCTCATCGGTGCTGCGGCGTCGATCGCCCTCCAGGTCGCCGTCAACCGGCTCAGCTCCTCGGGCGGCTGGGAGCCGGCGGCGTCCGTGCTGTCCTCGTTGCTGGTGGGCCTCGACGTGGCGCTCGCCGTGGTGGTGGCCCGCCCCCTGACCTCGGTGGCGGCGCGTCGCGGGCCGGTGCTGGTGGTGGGAGCGTCCGTCACCGCCCTGCTGCTCGGCCACCTGGCCACGTCCCTGCACCTGGCGACCGGTGGCGTGCCGGGTCTCGCCGCCACGGTCCCGATCGCCGGCGCGCTGCTCGCCATCGGCCTCGGCTGCCTCTACGACTCCCGCGTCGACCGGCCGGCCCTGATCCCGGTGGAGGCGCCGCTGTTCTCGGGCGTCCACGCCGGCATCGTCGTCGTCGCCGTCATCGCCGCACCGGTGGTGCTCGCCCTGCAGGTGGTGTGGGAGGTCTCCGTGTCCGGCGCCGTGGCCGTGGGCGCCGGCCTCATCGGGGTCGTGCTCGCCGTGCACATCGTGAGCCTCCTGCAGGAGCGGGCCGACAGCGAGCACCAGGCCACCCACGACGGGCTGACCGGTCTGCCGAACCGCCTCCTCTACCTCGATCGCCTCGAGCGGGCCATCGCCCACGGCCGGCGCAACGACGTGCCCGTCGGGGTGCTGTACATCGACCTCGACCGGTTCAAGGACGTCAACGACACCTTCGGCCACCACGCGGGCGACGAGCTGCTGCGGGAGACCGCTCGCCGCCTGGCCGAGTGCGCGCGCGACGAGGACACGGTGGCCCGCCTGGCCGGCGACGAGTTCGCCGTGCTGCTGCCGCACCTGCGTGCCGCGGACGACATCGGCCTCGTCGCCGGCCGGATCCTCGAGGCCCTGCGGGAGCCGATCGAGATCGCCGGCGTCGAGGTGCACAGCATCGGCAGCATCGGCGCCGCCGTGTTCCCCCACGACGGCGACTCCCCGGCCGACCTCCTGAGCGCCGCGGACGCCGCCATGTACCGGGCCAAGGACAAGGGCGGCGCCCACGTCGAGCTGTACAGCGCCGAGCTGCGTGCCCAGGCGACGACCCGCCTCGAGCTGGAGTCGGCGCTCATCAAGGCCATCCACGAGGACGAGCTCGTCCTCTACTTCCAGCCCATCGTGGAGGCCGGCACCGGTCGCACGTGCGGGGCCGAGGCGTTGATCCGGTGGATCCACCCCGAGCGCGGGATGATCTCGCCCGGTGAGTTCATCCCCGTGGCCGAGCAGTCCGACCTCATCATCGACCTGGGGAACTGGGTCATCGGCAGCGCCTGCCGCCAGCTCGCCGACTGGACCAGCCTGGGCCTCGGCGACCGCTTCGTGACCATCAACGTCAGTCCCCGTCACTTCCGAGAGGACCTGGCGACCTCGATCACCCGAGCCCTGCGCGAGACCGGTGCCGACCCGAACCGCCTCGTGGTGGAGCTCACCGAGACCGCGGCCGTCGACGACGTGGCGATGGTGGCGGCCAAGCTGCGCGAGCTGCGCCAGCTCGGCATCAAGGCGGCGATCGACGACTTCGGCACCGGCTACTGCGGCCTGCAGTACCTGGGCGACCTGCCGGTCAGCACGCTCAAGCTCGACCGCTCGTTCGTGCAGGCGATGACGCCGAGCAACGCCGCCATCGTGGCTGCGACCATCGCCATGAGCCGCACGCTCGGCCTGACGATGGTGGCCGAGGGCGTGGAGACCGAGGAGCAGCGGCGCTTCCTCGAGAGCCAGGGCTGCGACCGCCTCCAGGGCTTCCACCTGGGTCGCCCGATGCCGGCGGAGGACTTCGTGGCGAGGGTGCGCGCCGAGGACGCCGCCGCCCGACCCCGCCTCACGGGTGCCGTGCCCGCCCCCGCGCCCGCCCCCGCGCCGGCTCCGGCGCCCCGGCCGACACCGGTCCCGGTGCCGCTGCCCGCCCACTGACCTTCGACCCTCCCCACGGGGGTGCCCGCTGCGGCAGGCTCTGGGCCTCATCGAGAGTCCGGAGGTGTGCCCGTGGAGCCCGTCACCGACCGCATCCGCAACGTGGCCCTG
>DASUEE010000117.1:0-7427 GCA_036275235.1 Acidimicrobiales bacterium
ACTGCAGGGCTCGACGTCGGCGAGGCGCTCACCGCCCTGGCCCGCCTCGAGGCCGCCGGCGTCGCCCGCCGCGTGGCGGGTGGGTACGAGCAGGTGGTGCGCTGAGGTGGGTACCGTGACCGGATGGCGTGGCAGGTGGAGGAGTTCGAGGCGTCCCTCACCGACGCCGCACCGTCCACCGCCCGTGCGTACGCCGGCGACGTCGCCGCATTGGTCGAGTTCGCCGAGCGCCTGGGTCTCGCAGGCCCGGACGAGGTCACGCGGCTCCACCTGCGTCGCTGGGTCGCGCAGCTGGCCACCCGGGAGCTCGCACGCGCCACCATCGCGCGCCGCGTCGCCGCCGCCCGCCGGTACTTCGGGTGGCTGCTGCGACGGGGTGCCGTCGCCACCGACCCCACCATCGGCCTGCGTGCCCCCGCCGGCGGCAGCCGCCTGCCCCGCGTCCTGCGCCAGGACGAGGTCGACGCCCTGCTCGACGAACCGCCGGCCGCCGTCGACGACGACCTCCCGCACCGCCGCGTGCGCGACGACGCCGTCCTCGAGCTGCTCTACGGCAGCGGGCTCCGAGTCTCGGAGGTGTGCGGGCTGCGTCGTGCCGACGTCGACCTCGAGGCCGGCACGGTGCGGGTGCTCGGAAAGCGGTCGCGGTGGCGCCAGGTCCCCCTCACCCCGGGCGCGGTCGAGGCGCTGCAGGCCTGGCTCCACGGCGGGCGGGCGGTGCTCGCCACCCCGGACTCGCCCACGGACCTGGTCTTCCTCAACCTGCGGGGCCGGGCCCTCGGCACCCGGGACTGCCGCCGGATCCTCGACCGTCGGACGGTCGACCCGACGCACCCCCACGCCCTGCGGCACACGTTCGCCACCCACCTCCTCGACGGCGGCGCCGACCTGCGGGCCGTCCAGGAGCTCCTCGGCCACAGCGACCTGTCCACCACCCAGCGGTACACTCACGTCAGCGCCAGCCGTCTGCAGGCGGTGGTGGCGGCCACCCACCCCCGTGCCAAGGGTCGCTCGTGACCGAACTCGCCTCCGCAGACATCGACCGGCTCTGGTCCCAGTACAAGGACAGCGGGTCGCGCCGGGCGCGAGACCAGCTCATCGTCCACTACTCCCCGCTGGTGAAGTACGTCGCCGGTCGCGTGGCCGTCGGCCTGCCCCAGAACGTCGACCAGGCCGACCTGGTCTCCTACGGCCTGTTCGGGCTGATCGACGCCATCGACAAGTTCGAACCGGAGCGCGGCTTCAAGTTCGAGACGTACGCGATCTCCCGCATCAAGGGGAACATCCTCGACGAGCTGCGGGCCATCGACTGGGTGCCGCGCTCGGTTCGGGCGAAGGCCCGCCAGATCGAGAAGGCGTACGCCAAGCTCGAGGCCGAGCGCCACCGGGCGCCCACCGAGGACGAGCTCGCCGAGGAGCTCGACATGACCCGCGACCAGCTCCAGACGTCGTTGTCGAAGATCTCCTTCGTCGGCGTCGTCGCCCTCGACGAGTTCGTCGGCTCCAGCGACCGCGACGGCGGGTCCACGCTGGGGGACACGATCGCCAGCGGCGACGAGGGCCCGGTCGACCTCTTCGAGGTCCAGGAGATGCGCCACCTGCTCGGTGACTCGATCAACCGCCTGCCCGAGCGCGAGAAGGTCGTCCTCACCCTCTACTACTACGAGGGCCTGACCCTGGCCCAGATCGGCGAGGTCCTCGGCGTCACCGAGTCCCGGGTCTGCCAGATCCACACCAAGGCGATCCTGCAGCTCCGCTCCCGGATGCAGGCCGCCCACCGCGAGCCCGCGTAGCGCTCGCCGGCGCCACGAGCGCCACCGCACCCACCGCTTCCCCCACGCCGGCCGGCCCCGCCACGCGGTCCCGGCCCCTGCCGAGGGGAAGCTCCCATGCCCAGGTGCACGCTCGCGCACCCCGTGCTCGTGCCGGCGGCCGTCGCCGCCCTCACCGTGGTCCTCGTGCTCGCCGTCGCGGCGCCGGCCGCGTCCGCTGGTCCGCCCGGCGCCGACGTCACGTACCAGCCGCCGGTCGATGCGCCGGTCGCCGACCCGTTCCGGGCGCCGGCCACCCCGTACGGACCGGGCAACCGCGGCCTCGCCTACGACCTGGCCGACGACACGCCGGTGCGCGCAGCCGCGGAGGGCACGGTCGTGTTCGCCGGCGCGGTCGCGGGCACCCGACACGTCACCGTGCTGCACGCCGACGGCCTGCGCACCTCCTACTCGTTCCTGTCCGAGGTGCTCGTCCGGCGCGGCGACGCCGTGCGCCGCGGCGACATCGTCGGAGCGGCCGGCGCCGGGTCCCACCTGGGCGCTCGCGACGGCGACGCCTACCTCGACCCCGCGGACCTCTTCGACGCCACGGTGGTGCGGGTCCGCCTCGTGCCGCACACCGAACCGCTGCCCCCCTCCGACGCCGGGCTGCTGCGCGAGCAGGCCTCCCTGCGCGACCTGGTGCGGGCGGAGCGGCCGGGCCTCGTCGCCCGCGTGGCCGGCGCCGTCGCCCGCCGGGCGGCGCCGATCGTCGACGCGTGGGTGGGCACGGCGAGGGCCACCTGGCACACCTGGGACGCCCTCGACCCGGCCTCCCTCGTCCTCGACGCCGTCGAGTCCTACCGGCGCCACCGCAGCCAGCCGTGCACGCCAGGGGACGTCGCGGTGGCTCCGCCGGCGGGGGAGCGCACCGCCGTCCTGGTCGGAGGGCTCGGCTCGTCGAGCGCCAGCGCGGCGATCGACGACGTCGACGTCGGTGCGCTCGGCTACGACGAGGGCGAGGTCCTGCGCTTCAGCTACGGCGGCGGTCGCGTGCCGACCGCCGCTCCGCTCGACCCGGGGTTGGCCGGCATCCCCGAGGCGCCGTACGACCCGGCCGACACGCTCGAGGACATCGAGGGCCGCGGCCGGGAGCTCGCCGACCTCGTGGTCCAGGCGGCGGCGGCCCGGCCGGGGGTGCCCGTCGACCTCTACGCCCACAGCATGGGTGGCCTCGTCACCCGGGCCGCGCTCCAGGAGCTGGCGGCTCGCCCCGGCGGGCTCGACGCGCTCGGGCAGGTGGTCACGATCGGAACCCCCCACGCCGGCGCCGACCTCGCCACCCTCGCGGTGATCTCCGAGGACGGCTTCGCGCAGGACGTGGCCGACATCCGCGCCATCGCAGGCATCGACGTCGACCCGTACGCCACATCGGTGGGGCAGATGGCGGAGACCTCGTCCTTCGTCGACGCCCTCCGCGCCAGCGGGGTGCCCGACGGCGTGCGGTTCCGCACGGTCGCTGCCCGCGGCGACCTCGTCGTCAGCGCCGACAAGGCCGACGTGGACGACCAGCCCGCAGCGATCATCGACGCCGTGGGGACGGGCGCCCACGCCGGGCTCCCGGGCGACCCGCAGACCACCCGCGAGCTGCTGCTCGGCCTGGCCGCCATGGACCCCGCCTGCCAGTCGACGTTCGACGCCGTGGCCGACGCGGTCGTGCCCGAGGTGGTCCAGGCCGTCACCGACGCCGTCGCCCTGGGGACCGCGGTCGTGACGTGATGCCGGTCCCCGCTCCCGATCGGGTTTCCCCGGTGCCCCGGGCGGCCGTACACTGGCCGATCGGCCCGGGCACCCGCGCGGGCCGAGTCCGACATCGCCGACCGGGTCACCCCGCGGTCGTCGCGCCTCTCCGAGGCCGGCGCCGGCCCGGCCGCAGTGCAACCGAGGGGCAACACGAGGAGAAGCCGGTGGCCGTCGTCACCATGAAGCAGCTGCTGGAGGCCGGAGTCCACTTCGGTCACCAGACCCGCCGTTGGAACCCGAAGATGAAGCGGTTCATCTACGGCGAGCGCAACGGCATCTACATCATCGATCTCGACCAGACGCTGCAGCGCATCGAGACCGCCTACGGGTTCGTCCGCGACCTCGTGGCCGGTGGCGGCACGATCCTGTTCGTCGGGACGAAGCGCCAGGCCCAGGACGCCGTGCAGTCGTACGCCGAGAAGTGCGGCATGCCGTACGTCAACCACCGCTGGCTCGGCGGCATGCTCACCAACTTCCAGACCATGTCGAAGCGCGTCGGGAAGATGCAGGAGTACCAGCGCATGCGGGTCTCGGGTGAGTTCGAGGCCATGCCCAAGCGCGAGGCCCTGCAGAAGAGCCGCGAGCTCGAGAAGCTCGAGAAGTACCTCTCGGGCATCCGCCTGATGGAGAAGCAGCCCGACGCCGTCTTCGTGCTCGACACGAAGAAGGAGCACATCGCGGTCACCGAGGCCAACAAGCTCGGCATCCCGATCGTGGCCGTGGTCGACACCAACTGCGACCCCGACTCCGTCCAGTACGTGATCCCGGGCAACGACGACGCCATCCGCTCCGGCACGCTCATGTGCCGCGTGATCGCCGACGCTGTCGCCGAGGGTCGCTACATCGCGTCCCGCCGGGGTGAGGTCGCCGCGGCACGCAGCATGCTCGACGAGGAGAAGGTGGCCGCCGAGCAGGCCGAGGCCCGCCGCCAGGCCCTCGCCGAGGCCAAGGCCCGCGAGGCCCGCCTCGCCGGTGCGCCCACCGCGCCGGGCACGTTCGCCCCGGCCCAGCCCGAGAGCGCCGCCGCCGAAGCCGGCGCGGCGGGCACCGACCCCGCTCCCGCGGCAGCCGCCCCCGCCGCCGGTGCCGAGGTCGATCAGGTCGACACGCCGGAGGCCGAGATCGTCGCCGCCGGTGCCGCCGGGGAGCCCGATCCCGCCGGCGCAGCGGACACCCAGCAGTCCGATCCCTCGGCCGCCACGGCCGACGATGCCGGCGTCTCCGACGCCGGCCTCGAGAGCACGGAGTCCTGATCGACATGGCCAACTTCACCGCGAAGGACGTCCAGGCCCTCCGCCAGGCCACCGGCGCCGGGATGATGGACGCCAAGAAGGCCCTCGAGGAGGCCGACGGCGACTTCGACGCCGCCGCCAAGAAGCTCCGGGAGAAGGGCTTGGCCAAGGCCGCCACCCGCACCGACCGCGAGAACGTGGAGGGTGTCGTCGCCGTCGCCCAGACGGACCAGGCCGCCGCCGTCGTGCAGCTGAAGTCCGAGACCGACTTCTCCGCCAAGTCGGCCGACTTCGTCACCCTCACCCAGGACATCGCCCAGGCGGTCGCCGCCGAGGGCCCCGCCGCCACCGAGCAGTTCACGGCGCGCATCGACGACCTGAAGGTGTCCCTCAAGGAGAACATCGAGCTCGGCACGGTCGCCCACGTGCCGGTCGAGGCCGGCCAGGTCGTCGACACCTACGTCCACGTCCAGGACGGGCGCGGCGTGAACGGCGTGATCACCGTCCTCGACGGCGGCACCCCCGAGCTCGCCCACGACATCTCGATCCACATCGCCTTCACCAAGCCGGCGTACCTGCGCCGCGACGAGGTGCCGCAGGCGGCGATCGACGAGGAGCGCAGCACCCTCGAGGAGATCACCCGCAAGGAGGGCAAGCCCGAGCAGGCGCTGCCCAAGATCGTCGAGGGCCGCCTCGACGGGTGGTTCCGCGACCAGGTGCTGCTCGAGCAGAAGTTCGTGCGCGACGAGAAGCAGAGCATCGAGCAGCTCCTCGGGGGCGCCACGCTCGTGCGCTTCGTGCAGGTCGTCGTCGGGGGCTGACCCATCGCCTCCGACGCCAACGAAGCCCAGGGCGCGCCGCGCTGGCGGCGCGTCCTGCTCAAGCTCTCCGGCGAGGCGTTCGCCGGCCCCGCCGGCTTCGGCATCGACGGTGACACCGTCGGCCAGATCGCCGAGGAGGTCATCGACTGCCGACGCATGGGCGTCGACGTCGCCGTCGTCGTCGGCGGCGGCAACCTCTGGCGGGGGATGACCGGCGCCGGCAAGGGCATGGACCGCGCCCAGGCCGACTACATGGGCATGCTCGGCACGGTCATGAACGCTCTCGCCCTGCAGGACATCCTCGAGCGCAAGGGACAGGAGACCCGGGTCCAGACGGCCATCCACATGGCCCAGGTCGCCGAGCCCTACATCCGGCGCAAGGCGATCCGGCACCTCGAGAAGGGCCGGGTGGTGATCTTCGCCGCCGGCACCGGGAACCCGTTCTTCACCACCGACACCACCGCCGCGCTGCGGGCGGTCGAGATCGACGCCGAAGCCGTGCTCAAGGGCAGCCATTCGGGTGTCGACGGCATCTACACCGCCGACCCGCGCACGGAGCCCGACGCGACGAAGCTCGAGCACCTGAGCTACCTCGACGTGCTCAACCGCGGCCTCGCCGTGATGGACTCCACGGCCATCACGCTGTGCATGGACAACCAGCTGCCGATCCTCGTGTTCGACCTGATGACCGCCGGCAACGTGCGGTCCATCCTGGCCGGCGAGGCGATCGGTACCCTCGTGTCATGACCGACGAGCTGGCGTCGATGGTCCTCGAAGAGGCATCGACGAAGATGGCGAACGCCGTCGCCCACACGCGCGAGGAGTTCTCGGCGGTCCGCACCGGACGGGCCACCCCCGCCCTGGTCGAGAAGCTGCCCGTCGAGTACTACGGCTCGGACGTGCCGCTCCAGCAGCTGGCCGGCTTCTCGGTGCCCGAGGCGCGCACCCTGGTGATCACGCCGTTCGACAAGAGCTCGATCGGGGCCATCGAGAAGGCGATCCAGTCCTCGGACCTCGGGCTGAACCCGTCGAGCGACGGCACCATCATCCGCCTCACGTTCCCGCAGCTCACCGAGGAGCGCCGGAAGGACTTCGTGAAGGTCGTGAAGCAGAAGGCCGAGGACGGGCGCGTGCAGATCCGCAACGCTCGCCGGGCCGCCCGCCAGGAGCTCGAGTCCCTCCAGAAGGACGGCGACCTGTCCGAGGACGACCTGACCCGCGCCGAGAAGGAGCTGGACAAGGTCACCCACGCCCGCGAGGCCGAGATCGACAAGGCCCTCGACCAGAAGGAGCAGGAGCTCCTCGAGGTCTGAGCCCGACTGCCGTCGAGCGACCGGAGGGGATCAGCCCATGACCGACGAGAACCAGCCCGACCGGGGGCGCACGCCTGATCCCGAGGGCGTTCGCATCATCGGCGCCGAAGAGGCCAAGGAGGCCCTCGAGCGCGACGACGTCGCCCACCGCCGTTCGCCCGGCGAACCCCGCCCGGGGGACCGTCCCGGCTCGCCGCCGGCCGACGCCCCCGAGCCGGTGCTGCGGTTCCCGCTGTCGTCCTCGGCGAGCGAGGAGCCGCCGCCGGAGCTCCCGCACTGGACCGAACCGCCCACCGGCCAGCAGGCCGCGCTCGGCGGGACGATCTTCGACGACGACGCCGGCGCCGAGGACTGGTCCGGCTTCGCCGCTGCGCCCCGCTGGCGCGACGACGGCGACCAGTGGTCCGAGGAGGACGACCTCAGCCGCTTCGGTGGCGAGGACACCCGCGTCGGCGCGCTCGACACCGACCGCCCCGACCCCGACGAGTTCTTCACCTTCGACGACCT
>DASUEE010000118.1:0-6007 GCA_036275235.1 Acidimicrobiales bacterium
GCGGTGCACGCCGGCGCGCCGACCGCAGCCGACACCGACTGGTCGCAGATCGTCTCGCTGTACGACCACCTCCTCGCGCTGCGCCCGAACGTCGTCGTGGCCGTCAATCGGGCGGTCGCCGTCTCCGAGCACCAGGGTCCCGAGGCAGGGCTCGACGCCCTGGCCGGGGTCGACGCCGACGCCGCTGACGCCTACCAGGGCTTCCACGCCACCCGCGCCGATCTGCTCCGCCGGACCGGGCGCACCGGCGAGGCGGTCGCCGCCTACGACCGGGCGCTCGCGCTCACCACGAACCCCGCGGAGGCCGAGTTCCTTCGCGGGCAGCGGGACGAGGCCGCGGGACGGCCGGGATAGGTTCCGCGCATGGCCCGGAGCCGGTACGTCGCCCTGCTGCGGGGCATCAACGTCGGTGGGAAGAACAAGGTCGCGATGGCCGGCCTGCGTGCCGCGTTCGAGGACGCCGGCCACGAGGCCGTGAGCACGTACATCCAGTCGGGCAACGTGCTGTTCGAGTCCGACCGCCCCGCTGGCGAGCTCGAGCGGGCCATCGAAGCCGTGCTGGAGGAGCGCTACGGGGTGCCGCTGGTCGTGGTGGTGCGATCGCACCGCCAGCTCCGTGCGGTGGTCGAGAAGGCCCCCGACGGCTTCGGCCAGCAGCCCGACCGCTTCCACTCCGACGTCCTGTTCCTGCGGAGCCCGCTCACGCCGGCGAAGGCGATGGGGGTGGTGAAGCTGCGCGACGAGGTCGACGAGGCCTGGACCGGCCCGGGCGTCCTCTACTTCGCCCGGCTCAGCGGGCGCCGCACGCAGAGCCGGATGAGCTCGATCGTCGGCACGCCCGAGTACCAGCTGATGACGATCCGCAGCTGGTCGACGACGACGAGGCTCCTCGCGCTGCTCGACGATCGGCAGGGCTGAACGGCCCGAGCTCGTCGCACCAGTGCTGCGACGAGCAGCAGCCGGATGCCCGTGCCCGTGGGCCAACGGTACGACCGCTACGGTCGGCGCATGGCCGCGGTCACGGCACCCACCTTGCGACCCAGCCTGAAGCGGAAGGCGCCGGGCACCCGTCGCGAGCGCGACCTGTGGGAGGCCGGGCACCGGGTGGTGGTCGGCATCGACGAGGTCGGGCGTGGCGCGTGGGCGGGTCCGCTCACCCTCGGGGCGGTCGTGATCCCGCAGGACCGGCGCCTCACCAAGATCCGCGACTCCAAGGTCCTCACCGAGCGCGAGCGCGAGATCATGTTCGAGCGCATCACCGGGTGGGCGGTGGCCTGGAGCGTCGGTCACGTGTGGCCCGAGGAGTGCGACGAGCTCGGCATGTCCGAGGCCCAGCGGGTCGCCGCGCGCCGCGCGCTGGACGGCCTCGGCGTCGCCCCGGACCAGGTGCTCGTCGACGGCAACTGGGACTTCGTCGGCACCGGCAACGTCACCAAGATCGTGAAGGGCGATGCCACCTGCCTGTCGATCGCCGCGGCGTCGATCGTCGCCAAGGTCACGCGCGACCGCATGATGCGCGCCTGCGCCGACGAGCACCCGTGGTGGAGCTTCGACACGAACAAGGGCTACCCGTGCCCGAGGCACAAGACCGCGCTCGCCGGCGTCGGGCCGAGCGCCATCCACCGCCGCAGCTGGGTGTTCATGGACCACCTGCCGTGGAGCGGGGCGGTCCGGGCGGTGCCGAGGCACCTGCGCCCGGACGACTCCCAGGGCACCCTGTTCCCGTGAGCGAGACCGAGCGAGGAGCCGAGCTGGCGCGGCTGCTCACCGAGCTGCGGTCGCTTCGACTCCAGCCCGGCGACTGGGACGTCGTCGACGAGCACCTCGCCGCCATCGAAGCGGGCGACGACGCGCGGGTGGACGCCCTCTCGCAGCACGTCTTCGAGTCCCGGGTGCGCGGTCGCTACAGCGGCCCCCGCGTGGGTGGCGACGTCGTGGCCACCAAGCAGACATCGGTGCTGCCGGTGGTGGGCCTGGTGTGCGGTGGCCTGCTCGTCGCCGTCGGCGCGCTGCTCGGTGGCGGTGAGATCCTCGTGGGGATCGTCGTGCTCGGCCTGTTCGTGTTCGGCGTCGCCTTCGCCGGCAGCCGCATCGCCCACCGCAGCCGCGGCAGCGATCAGGCCGAGACCGGCGACCCGCCCGTCCCGATCCCCGATCAGGTCGCGCTGCGGGTCAACGCCCTCGGCCGCCGCTGAACGGTCGGCGATCGGTCAGCGGCGCAGGGCGGTGAGCAGCCGGAGCACGTACCAGAACAGCATCATCACCGAGGCGAAGAGCTGCACCGCGGCGCCCACGTGGGCGTGCGACGGGTAGCGGGCCATGATCGCCTGCGTCTGGTAGAGGATCGACCCGCCGGCGAGGGCGACCATCGCCACCGAGAACCAGATGCCGAGGCTCAGCCCGAACAGCACGGCGGCGACGATGAGCACCAGCGCGGCGATGCCGCCCCACATCAGCATGGGCCGCAGGAACGACAGGTCCTTGCGGGTGACGAAGGCGACGATGGTCAGGCCGGCGAAGCCGAAGGCGGTGATGGCGGCGGCGGCGGCGACGGTGGTGGAGCCGTTCGACGAGTCGTTGAAGACCAGGTACAGGAACGGGGCGAAGATCAGCGCCTGACCCGCCGCCATGCCGAACAGGCCGGCGTACTGGAGGCCCTCGTTCTCGAGGTCGTGGGCGGCCGACGTGGCCATCCACTGGATGACCATGAAGGCGCCGAGGATCAGCAGCCACGCGCTGCTGGCGCCGACGAGGAAGTCGTACAGGCCCTCGGCGATGCCGGTGGAGAACAGCACGGTCTCGATGGCCACGAAGGCGCCGACGGCCAGGAGGAGGTGCGAGTACACCCGGATGACGAACGCGCCGCGCTCGGTGGCGTCGAGCGTGGCGACGGGCTGGCTGGGGGCGAGGGGCTCCATGTCCACAGTCTGCCGTGGCGGGTGGCTCCCGGTACGGTCAGAGGCCATGCGTGCGACCGATCTGCGTCCCGCGGCCGCGCTGTCGGCGGCGACGCTGTTGATCTGGACCACCCGGATCCGCAACATCTGGACCGACGACGAGCTGGACACCGCCGGTCAGGTGGGCCGCACCGCCCTGGCTCTGGCGTTCACGGCCTTCGCCGTCGCGACGCTGGTGACCTGGTGGCGAGCTCGGCGCACCGGCGACGTGCCGGACGCCGCCGCGCGGCTGGTGCGGGCCTTCGCGGTGTGGACCGTGGCCGTGTGGGTGGTCCGGGCCGTGCAGATCGCGCTGGCCGACCATGCCGTCGGCTTCGTGGTGGTCCACACCGTGCTGGCGATCGTGTCGATCGGCCTCGCGCTGTGGGCCGACCGCCGGGCGCACGCGCGCGGGGCCGGGGATGCACCCCGGCCCCGTGACCTCAGCTCGTCGCGCTGATCAGCGGCGGCCGGCGGGCTTGGTCCGCTTCGGGGGGCCCTTCGGACCGCAGACGTCGAGGTCGACCAGCGTCCGCTGGCCCCGGTCGACGATCACGGGCACCTGCTCGACGACCACGCCGCCCACCTCGCAGGTGAGCGTCCACGCCTCGATGAGCCCGACGGTCTCCACCGTCTCGGCGTCGTAGTACTCGAACGACAGCGTGAAGGGCTGCTCCGGGACCGAGGCGTAGTTGACGACCCGGAAGACGTACGACGTCCCGGCCGTGACGTCGGTGAGGGTCACGGCCTCCTTCTGGGTCGGGAGGTTGCCCGAGGTGGTGACCTGCGTGAGCTCGTCGCCCTGCCGCTCGTACACCTCGAGGTCGAGGTCGTCGGGCAGCTGCCAGTCGAGGGCGACCTCCACGATGGACGCGTCCTGGCTGGGTGACCAGTCGACGTCGACGTGCTCGCCCACGGCCGGCACCGCGCCGCCGGTGCTCCAGGTGTGCGTCGGCGCATCCGCCAGCGCGGCGTAGCGCTTGCCCATCACGATCGGACGGGTCGACGGGTTCGTGTGCCACTCGAAGCGTCCGCTGGCCGGGACCGTCAGCTCGGTCTCGATCACGTCGGTGAACGAGCCCTCCCACGTGGGCATGGAGCCCGTGCGGGACAGGCGCAGGGTCGCTCCCGGGGTGGCGTCGCCGGCGACGAGCGAGTGGGTGGAGGGGTCGAGGGCGGCCTCGAGGGCGATCAGGTACGCCTCGCGGTTGCCCCTGCCGGCGTACTCGCCGGCGCCGAGGTACTCGTCGACCACCTTCGGGAACGGCGGGTGGAACTCGTCCGGGCCGATCTCGAACGTGTAGCCGTAGCCACCGGTGGCGTTGTACGACCAGTCCTCGGTGGTGCCCGTGGTGTCGTACAGCTCCCAGCCCTGGATGTTGGCGTAGCCGTTCTGGGCGGTGAAGCGGGCGCCGAGCTCCTTCATGGCGTCCTCGTCGGGCGCATCGCCCACGGGCAGGCCGTCCGGTCCGATCGTCTGCGGGTTCACGCCGTTCGGGCGCAGCACCAGGTTCGAGAACGTGTGGTTGCTGATCAGCATCGTCACGTGCCGCGAGCTGATGAGCTCGCGCACGTTCTGCGTCTCGGGCTCCGAGAAGCCGGACGGGCCGTGGTAGGTCGGGTCGATCGGCTCGGCCGCCGCGCCCGGACCGCCGTGGAAGGCGCCGTAGTTGCGGTTGAGGTCGACCCCCACGCCGAACCCGCCGGGGCTCTTGGCCAGGTCGCAGAGGACCGGGACGCCGTCGGCGCCGTCGAACGGGCGGCAGTTCTTGCGCTTGTAGGCGTTGCCCGGCGTGGCGAGGATCGACGTCTGGCCGCCGAGCGGGTCGTACTCGTTGATGACGTTGAGGTCCACGAGCATGCCGTCGGTGATCGACTTCTCGAACCCGTCGACGTTCACGACGGGGATCAGCACCGTGCGGGCCTGCTCGACCAGGCGGCTGATGCGGGCGTCGCCCTCGAGGTAGCCCTTCACCAGGTCGTGGCCGAGCTCCATCGTGTGCTCGCCGGAGGGCCACTCACGGGCGTGGTGCAGACCCATCAGGACGAAGGTGGGGCGCTCGTCGGTGGCGCCGTCGACCGAGTCGATGCCGGTGGCGATCTCGATGCCGTAGACGGTCTTGCCCTCGATGCTCTCGTGGGGCAGCTCGAGCAGCTCGACGAAGTCGTGCTCGTCGGCGAGCGCCTTCATCTCGGCGTTGTACTGCTCGAGGGTGCGGTACTCGGTGCGCCCGGACGGGAGTGGGCTCTCGGCGTTGGCTGTCGCGTAGGCGCGGTTCGTCGCCTGGATCTCCGCCTCGCGGCGGACGAGGTCCGGGATGCGCACCTCGAACGGGAGGCCCAGGGACTCGAGCAGCGACCGGTCCGCCGGGGTGTGCAGGAGGACCTCGACGTAGTCGTGGCCGGCGTGCTCGGTGACGTCGAGGCCGCTGCTCGCGAGCAGGTTCCGCTGCGCGAGGTCGGCGGTGACGGTCACCAGCTGCGGGGCGAAGGCCTGCTCGACCGCGTCGGTCGCGGTGTCGAGGAGCCCGGCCTGGGCGGCGGGCAGCCCCGCGAGGGCCAGGCCGGCGGAGAGGCCGAGGGCGAGCGCGAGGCGCCGCCGCTTCGGGGTGACGTGCAAGGGGGATCCTCCGGATGTCCCGGCCCGGCGCTGGTTACCGAGCGGTACCGTCCGATTCGCCGTGCGGCAGCGTTCGTCCTGCCCGCGCACGCGATCTGGCGCAGACCGGGCGAAACGCCCCGCGACCTGCGCTCCGGGGGTTCTCGCCTCGGCGCGATCGGGTAACCCTGTGCGCCATGAGCGCACCGCTGCTGCTGCTGGCCGACCTGGGAGAGGCGTTCGGCGAGGTCAACGACGTGGTCCCCAGCTGGGAGGCGGTGTGGCGGTTGCTCGCCGCTGCCGGCCTGGGTGCGCTCGTCGGCATCGAGCGCGAGGTGAACGACCAGCCCGCCGGGTTGCGCACGCACATCACCGTGGCGCTGGGCGCCGCCGTCTTCGGCATCATCTCCACGCTCGGGTTCTCCGAGTTCGTCACCGACCAGCGGGCGGTGAACGTGCAGTTCGACGTCAC
>DASUEE010000119.1:0-13910 GCA_036275235.1 Acidimicrobiales bacterium
TGCGGGTCGGCGCCCGACCGGTCGGGGAAGCCGGGGAGGCGCCGTCCCGCCGATCGGTACCCTCCCGCCGATGGACCGGGCAGACCTGCAGATCGTCGGCGGTGGACGCATGGGCGAGGCGCTCCTCGGCGGGCTGCTCGCCGCTGACCGCGAGCGCTCGATCCGGGTCGTGGAGGCCGTGGCCGGCCGGGCCGAGGAGCTGCGCGCCGCGCACCCCGGGATCGAGGTCGCCGCCGAGCCCGGGCCGGCCGACGGCACGGTCATCGCGGTGAAGCCCCACCAGGTCGCCGACGTCGCTGCGGCCGTCGGCGCGGCCGGGGGCGGCCGGGTGCTGTCGATCGCCGCCGGCGTCACGATCGCCGCGCTGGAGGCGGCGCTGCCCTCCGGCACCGCGGTGGTCCGGGCCATGCCGAACACGCCCGCGCTCGTGGGCGCCGGCGCGGCGGCCATCGCGGCCGGCAGCAGCGCCGGTGACGACGACCTCGGCTGGGCCGAGTCGGTCCTCGGCGCCGTGGGATCGGTGGTGCGCGTGCCCGAGCACCTGCTCGACGCCGTCACCGGCCTCTCCGGTTCGGGCCCGGCCTACGTGTTCCTCGTGCTGGACGCCCTGATCGAGGGCGGGGTCGCCGCCGGGCTGCCCCGCGACGTCGCCGAGTCGCTCGCCGGGCAGACGGTCCTCGGCGCGGCGAAGCTCTACGTCGACGGCGACGCCACGCCGGGCGAGCTGCGCGCCGCCGTCACCAGCCCCGGGGGCACCACCGCCGAGGGGCTCCGCGTGCTCGAGCAGCGGGCCGTGCGGGCCGCGGTGATCGACGCCGTGCTCGCGGCGCGAGACCGCTCGAAGGAGCTCGGCACCTACTAGGACGGGCCGGCGGCGGCGGTCTGCGCCGCTGCGGATCGGGTAGCGATCGGGCGCCCGACCCGGAGGCCCGATGAGCACCACCGACCGCCTGCTGCGCAACCTGCCGTCCTTCGTCTCCTCTGCGTCGAGCCCGGAGGACATCACCGAGCTGTGCCTGGTCCTGGCCGAGGAGGCGCGCCTGCTGGCCCGTCAGGAGGTCGAGCTGGCCCGCGCCGAGCTCCAGGCGTCGGGCCGCCACGCCACCGGGGCCGGCGCCGGCTTCGCCGTCGCCGCGCTCGTCGGGTTCCTCGCGCTGGCCGTGCTGTCCGTGGCGGCATCCCTGGCCCTCGCGGAGGTCGTGCCGGCCAGCGTCGCCTTCCTCCTCGTCGGGGTGGTGCTCGCCGGCGGTGCCGCCGTCGCGTACCGCATCGGGCGCCAGCACCTCGACGCCTTCTCGCCGGTGCCCAGCCGGGCGATCCACAACATCAAGGAGGACCTCACGTGGCTGCGCACGCAGGTGAGCTGAGCGGGGTCCGCACGCGCTCGAAGGAGGAAGCCTGCCGCACGAGCGGGCGATGATCCGATGGACACCGAGACGAAGGACGACGTGCGGGTGCGGACCCGCCGCCCGGACGAGGTCATCGACCTCACGGCCGACGGAGCGCACCGAGACGGCGACGATCGCGGTCGCGACGCGGAAGCCCCGCAGCACATCCCGGCGCGCGGGTGGAAGGACGTCGGCCTCCGGGTGAAGGACGAGGTCAAGGAGGACCAGGTCCCGCTGCTCTCGGCGGGCGTCGCCTTCTACCTGCTGCTCGCCCTGTTCCCCGCCCTGGCCGCCGTGGTGTCGGTGTACGGCCTGGTGGCTGACCCGGCCCAGGTGTCCGAGCAGGTCACCGACCTCACCGGCACCCTGCCCCAGGAGGCGCAGAGCCTCATCACCGACCAGCTCGAGAGGATCACCCAGGAGCAGCAGGGCATCGGCGTCACGCTCGCCGTGAGCGTCGTCGCCGCCCTCTGGGCGGCGTCGTCCGGCGTCAAGCACCTGATCGGCGCGGTGAACGCGGCGTACGACGAACGCGAGACCCGGAAGTTCCTGAAGCTCCGCAGCCTGTCGCTGGCGCTCACCCTCGGGGCCGTGCTGTTCGCCGCGGTCGCGATCGGCGTCATCGGCGTGCTGCCCGTCCTCGTCAGCGAGCTGCCCTTCGGCGCCGTGGGCCAGGCGCTCGTCCAGGTCGGCTCCTACGTCGGCCTCGCCGCCGGCTTCTGCCTCGGCCTCGCCGTCCTCTACCGCTACGCCCCCGACCGCGACGCCCCCCGCTGGCAGTGGGTCTCGTGGGGCGCGGTCATCGCGACCGTCCTGTGGATCGTCGGCTCGGTGGCCTTCTCCGTCTACGTCTCGAATTTCGGCAGCTACGGCGAGACCTACGGCAGCATCGGTGCCGTCATCGTCCTCATGCTCTGGCTGGTGGTGACCAGCTTCGCCATCATCCTCGGCGCCGAGGTCAACAGCGAGCTCGAGGCCCAGACGGCGAAGGACTCCACCGTCGGCCACGCCGAGCCGATGGGCACCCGTGGCGCGGTGAAGGCCGACACCCTCGGCGAGCCGGCCTCGTAGCCACGCCAGCACCATCCACCACTCGCGCCCCTCGACCTGCTAGTGGCACACGAGCCCCTACCCGCCTACCCTGACCGGCGGAGAGAAGGGGTGCCCCATGAGCCAGCGGTCGACCCGCCCCGGCTTCCTCACGCCCCGTGAGGTCGCCGAGGCGCTGCGAGTGTCAGACATGACGGTGTACCGGCTGATCAAGTCCGGCGAGCTGCGCGCCCTGCGCATCGGCAAGTCGTACCGGATCACCGAGGAGGACTTCGACGCCTACCTCGCCGACCGCTTCACGGAAGCGGGCTGAGGGCTCGTAGCCTCGGAGGCCCATGGCCTCCACGCCCCCCGACGCGCTGCGGTACGACACCGTCTCGTTCCTGTCCGACTACGGCCGCCAGGACGAGTTCGTCGGCGTGGTCCACTCCATCCTCCACGCCACCGCCCCGGGCGTGCGCGTCATCGACGTCACCCACGACATCGCCCCGCACGACATCCGCGCCGGCGGCCTCGCGCTCGCCCGCAGCGCCCAGTACCTGTGCCCGGGCGTCGTCCTCGCCGTGGTCGACCCCGGTGTGGGCACCCCGCGCCGGGGCATCGCCATCGAGGTGGGGGACGGGCAGTCGGTGCTGGTGGGTCCCGACAACGGCGTGCTCGCCCCGGCGGTGGCCATGGTCGGCGGCGCCACGCGCGCGGTGTCGCTGACCAACACCGACTACCACCTCCCCTCGCCGGGACCGACCTTCGACGGACGAGACGTGTTCGCACCGGTGGCGGCAGCGCTGTGCACCGGCGTCGACCTGGCCGAGCTCGGCGACGAGGTCGACCCCAACACGCTGGTCCCCGGGATGATCCCGGTGATCCGCGAGGAGGGCGACGACCTCGTGGCGGACGTGCTCTGGGTCGACCGGTTCGGGAACTGCCAGCTCAACGTCGACCCCGACGACCTCGCCGGCTGGGGCGATCGCATCCGGCTGCGCATCGGCGGGGAGCCCCGCATCGCGCGGCGGGTCGACGCCTACGCCGAGATCGGCTCGGGCGAGGTCGGTCTCCTCGTCGACTCCTACGGGCTGATCGCCGTGGCCCTCGACCGGCGCTCGGCCCACGCCGAACTGGGCATGGCCCCCGGGCAGGAGCTGCGGCTCGAGCGCCTCGCCGACGACGAGCCCGACGGCATCACCACCGCCGTGTCGCTCGGCCCCCGAAGGAACGGAGATCACCCGTGAGGCCCAGCACCACCCTCATCCTCGGCCTGCTGCTCCTGCTGATCATCGGCGCCGCCACGCTGCAGCTGGTCTTCCTGACCTGATCCGGGGTGCCCCGCACGGCCCTGCCGGCGTGCGAGGTACCCCGGAACGGGTGGGGTCAGGTGTAGCGGCGCACCGCGCCGGCCATGAGCGCGAGCCCGTCGAGGCCGGGCAGCGCGTCGACCCGGCGATCGATGCGCTGCGCGACCGAGCGGCCCTCGTCGCCGGCGAACAGCGTCCGCACCAGGTGGCGGGTCTCGTCCTCGGGCATCACCGACGCGCCGACCGGGCTCCACAGCGCCTGGACCATCCGGCGCGTCGTGCGCTGCGCGGCCCGGCTCGCCTCCAGGCGCTCGACGGCGTGCGAGCGGTAGAAGGCGATGTGGGTGCCCTCCTGGCGCATGATCCGCCGCAGCAGCTCGTCGAGCACCGGGTGCTGCGCCTCGGCGGCGAGGCGCACGTAGCCGGCCTGCGTCGTCCACTCGTTCACGACGCCGAAGGTCATGTGCACAGCGAGGAAGTGGCGGGTGGCGGCGGAGAACGCCATCCAGAGCACCGGGCTGGCCGTGATGCGCCAGCCGAGCCGGCGGCGCATGGTGGCCACGCGAGAGGTGCCCCCGGGTTCGTCGTGGGCGGCGAGCACCCGCCCGAGCGCCTCGCCGTGCCAGAACTCCTCGTGGTTCCAGAGCGTGAGGAACGTGGTGATCTCGGGGTCGTGGTGGGCCCGGGTGTTGAGCAGGTTCCGCAGGTAGCACGACGTGTGGTTCTCGACGTCGTGCATGTACCGCAGGCAGCGGAGGTGCTCGGGCGCCAGCGGCTGGTCGCGGAAGGCGTCGAGGTCGAGGTCGTCGAGGTCGAGGCGGTCGGCGGTCCGCTTGTAGGTGTCCAGGTCGAAGCCCACGGGCGATGTTCGGAGCCCGACGGCCGTCCGGATTGCCCCGTTCGCTCAGACCTGGGCGACGAGGGCGTCGCGCGTGAACCGCTTCACGCCCCCGCGCAGCAGGAGCAGCGCGGCGACCCAGATGACGGCCCCGATGCCGATGGCGATCGGCAGGGTCACGAGCAGCAGGCCGGTGGACTGCCCGACGGCGAGGAAGATGAGCGGCAGGATCACCGCGCCGCCGAGCTGGTTGGCCTCCTGGGCCGTGTGGGTGCGCGCTGACACGCGGACCATGATCGACAGCCCCAGCGTGGCCACGCCCGGGGCGACCCACAGGATCATCACACCCCACAGCTGCGTGGGCACGAAGACCCGCTGCATCACCGGCCAGGCCACCGCGTTCGCCACCACCACGAACGCGACGAAGCCGAACCACGACACGGCGATCGCCGGCAGGAACGCCGAGAGGAACTTGGCCACGAACAGGTCGCGGTCGCGGATGGAGGAGTGCAGCAGCGACTCCAGCGTGCGCCGCTCCTTCTCGCCGGCGAACGCGTCGGCGGCGAGGACGGCCGAGACCATGAGCGGGACGATCAGGAACAGCGGCGCCAGCAGGTAGCCGTTCACCAGCACGATGAGCTGCTCCTCGACCGGCAGGTCGAGGATCGGTCGGGCGAGGTCGCCGGGCACGTCCGACAGGAAGCGGTCCACCTGCACCCCCGGCGTCGCCCGCGCCGCCAGCCCGATCGCGGCGGGCAGCAGGACCATGAGGAGCACCGGCACCGCGAGCATCGGGATGATGACCGACTTCGAGCGGGTGACGGCGCGCAGGTCCTTGGCCACGACGCCCCGGACGGCGGTCCAGTCGGTCCTCATCGGGCGCAGTCTCGCCGATGCGGGCGCACCCCACGTGCGCCGACGGCCGACCCCGGTGTCGGGATCGGCCGTCGGATCGGGTGGTGACCGACTCGGATCAGGCCTGCGTGCGCACCTCGTCCGTCTTGGCCTGCGCGGTCTGCTTGACGTCGTCGGCCTTGGACTGGACCTGCGACTTCAGCGCGTCGGCCGACTCCTTGGCGGACTCCTTCAGGTCCTCGACCGCGTGCTGGGCCTCGGGCTTCACGTGCTCGACGGCTTCCTTGCCGGTGCGGCCGACCGCCGAGCCGGCCTCCTCGAGGCGGCCCTGGATGCGCTGAGCGGCGCGTTGCTCGTCGGGCGAGGAGGGGAGGAGCGTGGCGGCGAGCATGCCGATGCCGAAGCCGACGATCGCTGCGCCGAGGGGGTTGCCCTCGGTCGCCTCGCCGAGCGAGCTCGGCGCCGCCTCCTTCAGGGTCTGCACGGCGCCGCTCGCGCGGTCGCCCAGCGAGCCGCCGCCGGCATCGCCCGTGTCTCGGTCCTGCCAGCCGATCGGCTCCGTGGTGGGGGAGCCGTACGCGCGGTGGGCCGTGCCCACACCGCGGTGGCGGTCCGGGGTGCCGAACACGCTGTTGCGCACGCCGTGGACGCGCTGTCGAAGCTGGGCCTTCTGGCGCTCGGCGATGCGCGTCGGCGAGACGCGGTCGCCCACGAGCTCGAGGTCGGTGGCGATGGCCTGGCGGCGCATCGCGGCCTCGGCCCGGAGCTGTTCGATGTTCTGATCCGACATGTCTGTTCTCCTGTCGCTGTCGTTCTGGGGGTTCAGGACCGGAGGTCCTTGGCCAGCCGCTGGTCGGCCTTGAGCTCGGCCGCCGTCGCTTCGGGGCCCTTCACCTCTTGCATCTTCTTCTTGCCGGTCGCAGCGAGGACCGCCGCGATGACCGCCCAGACCAGGCCCACCACGAGGAAGCCGGCCCAGGCGTCCCATGCCTCGGCGATGCCCCACGCGGCGGCGAAGGAGAGGAGCAGGACGGCGAGGTACCCGGCGAGGGCACCACCGCCGAGGACGCCGGCCGCCTTCGCGCTGTCGGTCGCCTCCTTCTTGAGCTCGGCCTTGGCGATCTCGAGCTGCGTGGTGACGAGGCCCGAGACGTCCTCGCCCAGGCGGCCCATCAGCTCGGAGAGCGATGTGCCCGGCTCCTTGGGTTCGGTCTCGGAGACCACCGGCACGCTGTCGCCGGTGCGCACCGACGTGACGTCGCTCACCGCAGCCCGCCTCGGTCGGCGGCCTGCCCCAGCGGGGGCTCGGCGACCACGGGGGTCGCCGGCGCTCCGGTTGCCGTCGGGCTCGTGCCCTGGCCGGCCGGCGCCTGGGAGAAGACCGACTGCTGCTGGTCGCCGGAGGGCTCGTCGCTGCCGGTGAGCTCTTCCTTGGCGGCCGTGACGGCCTGCTTCAGATCCGCGTGCTTGGCGAGCCGGCCCACGGCGAAGCCGGCGGCGATCGTGCCGAGGAAGAAGGCGCCGGGTCGGTTGCGGGCGAGGCGCTTCGCGTCGTCGATCATCCCGTCGAAGCCGCCCTCCTCGAGGCGCGCGCTGTGGCGGCGGATCTGGTCGGCCGCGGTTCGGGACAGCTGCGCGACCGGGGAGTCCGGTTCGTCGGCCTTGTCGGCCATGCTCCGCAGCTGGTGGGCCACGCGGTCGAGGCTGGACGCCAGGCTCTTGGTCTTGTCGGTCGCCTGCGTGCGCAGCTCGGTGCGCGTGGTGTGCATCACCTCGCCGGCACGGTCCCTCGCCTCCGACACGACGGACTGGACCTCGCTCTTGGCGGCGTCCTTGACGTCGGCGGCTGCCGAGGTGGCCTCGTGGGCGACGTCCGACGCCGCTCCCTTCGCAGCCTCGGTGGTGCTCGACCCGGTGGTGGTCGTGGTCTCCATGGTGCTCATGGGTCGTCCCTTCGTCGTGCGGACGAGCGCGCGGCGGACCGCGCCCCCAGATCGCGGCGGCTCGGATCTCGCTGCTCCGGCGAGGGGTCCCGGGCGGCAGGGGGACCCTCTCGGGGGATGCACTCGGCCCTCGGGTGAGGGCACCCGTGCTGTACCCCTGGCCCAGGGTCTCAGAACGCTCCGGCGATCAGGGCTGCTGCGGGCCGGTCATCCCGGCGCCGGGGCGGTGAGGCCGGCGGCTGCGGCGCGCCTCGCCTCGATCTCGAAGTACACGTCCTCGAGCGTCGGCGGGCGGGGGACGGCGGCGTACACGTCGGCGCCGGCCTCCACGAGGCGCCCGACCACGGCGGGCACCACCGCGCGGTGCTCGACGCGGAGCCGGAGCCCGTCGCCGTCCGGCGCCGCCGACAGCACCCCCGGCGCGGCCCGCACGACCTCGAGCAGGCCGTACCCGGCCGGACCCCCGAGGTCGACGGCCACCTCCAGGCCCTCCCAGAGCTGGGCGGCGAGGTCGCCCGGGCGGCCGTAGGAGACGAGCTCGCCGCGGTCGAGGACGGCCATGCGGTCGGCGAGGCGGCCGGCCTCGCCGAGGAAGTGGGTGGCGAGCACGATCGTGCGCCCGTGCTCGGTGGCCAGCGAGCCGATGAGCTCGACGACGTCGCGGGTGGCCGACGGGTCGAGGCCCGACGTCGGCTCGTCGAGGAAGAGGACCTCGGGGTCGTGGAGCAGCGAGCGGGCCAGCCCGAGCCGCTTGCGCTGCCCGGTGGACGCGCCGCGCACGGGCCGGTCGGCGCGGTCGCCCATGCCGAAGCGCTCGAGCAGCTCGCCGATGCGGGCCTCGACCGCCGGACCTCGGTCGCCCCGGATCATCGCGGCGTAGTGCAGGTTCTCGCGGGCGGTGAGCCGGTCGTCGAGGCCGGCGTGCTCGGTGAGCACGCCGGTGCGCCGGCGCAGCTCGTCGCCGTCGGTGGCGGGGTCGAGCCCGAGCACGCGGGCCCAGCCCCGGTCGCGCCGGAGGACGCCGTTCAGCAGCCGGACCGTGGTGGTCTTGCCCGCGCCGTTCGGGCCGAGCAGCGCGAGGACCTCACCGGGCGCGACCTCGATGGTGAGGTCGACGAGGCCGACGTCGCCCGGGAAGAGCCGACCCAGGCCGTCGGTGACGATGCCCTCGCGCACGGCCCCTGTCTACCGGGGCGCGGGCGCCCCTCCCGGCCTCGGGCCGCTGTGGTGGACTGGCCGGCGATGAACCTCGCCGCCATCTGTGCCGACCACCCCGCCGACGCCGTGGCCCTCATCTCACGGGGCAAGCAGACCACCTACGGCGAGCTGCGCGACGACGTCGGCCGTCTGCGCGGCGGGCTCGTCGCCCAGGGCATCCAGCCCGGCGACCGGGTCGGGATCGTCGCCGCCAACAACTGGTACTTCGTCGTGAGCTGGCTGGCGGTGCTCGGCGTCGGCGCCGTGGCCGTCCCCCTGAACCCGACGAGCCCGGCACCCGAGGTGAAGGCCCAGCTGGCCGAGGTGGGTGCCGTGGCCGTGATCGTGGGTCCCACCGGCAAGCGGATCCTGCCCGAGCTCGACCGCGCCGAGCTCACCGACCTGCGCCTCGTCGTGCAGGCCGACCCCGGCGACCTCGTCGTCGACGACGCCGTGCGCCTCGACGACCTCCGCTCGTCCGAGCCGGTGCCGATCGTCGATCGCGGCGACGACGACCTGGCGGCCCTGCTGTTCACGTCCGGCACCGCCGGCTTCCCGCGGGCGGCGATGCTCACGCACGGGAACCTCCTCGCGAACCTCGAGCAGATGCGGGCCAACCCGGCCCGCGAGCAGGGCCCCGACGACGTCACCTTCGGCGTGCTGCCGTTCTTCCACATCTTCGGGTTGAACGTCGTGCTCGACATGGCGCTGCTGACCGGCGGGGCGGTGCTGGCGATCGAGCGCTTCGACCCGGAGTCCGCCCTCGAGTCGATCCGCCTCCACGGCGTCACGGTCGTCGCCGGTGCGCCGGCCATGTGGCAGGCCTGGGCGCTGCTGCCCGGCGCCCCCGACGACGCGTTCGCCACCGTCCGCATCGCCGGCTCCGGCGCGGCCAAGCTCGACCCCCAGGTGAGCCAGACGTTCCTCGACCGCTTCGGCCTGCAGATCGACGAGGGGTACGGGCTCACCGAGGCGTCGCCGGCGGTCACCACGTCAACCGGCATCCCGTCGCCCCCGGGCAGCATCGGCGCGCCCCTGCCTGGCGTGAAGGTGCGCCTGGTCGACGCCGACGGGCACGACGTGCTGGTGGGCGACGTGGGTGAGCTGCGCGTGCAGGGCCCGAACGTCTTCGCCGGCTACTGGAAGGACCCGGAGGCCACCGCCCGGGCGCTCACGCCCGACGGTTGGCTGATGACCGGCGACCTCGCCCTGGTGGACGACGACGGCTTCCTCTACGTGGTCGACCGCCTGAAGGACCTGATCATCGTGTCGGGCTTCAACGTGTACCCGGCCGAGGTCGAGACGATCCTCGTCGAGCACCCGGGCGTGGCGGCGGCGGCCGTGGTCGGCGTCCAGCACCCCCACTCGGGGGAGGCGGTGAAGGCCTACGTGGTGGCGGCGCCCGGCGCGTCGATCGAGGAGGACGACGTGATCACGTTCTGCGAGCAGCGCCTGGCCCGGTACAAGTGCCCGCAGAAGGTCTGGTTCGTCGACGAGCTGCCGGCCGGCCTCGGCGGCAAGATCCGCAAGCACGAGCTCCCGAAGGGGGCGCGCACCGCCCCCTGACGTCGGGGCGGATACGGACTTTGTGAACGTGTGAACGAGGGTCGTACCCTGCGCCCGTGGCCGAGCAGGAAGGTGCTCCCGGAGGTCGTCGCATCCCCGACGCCACGGTCGCGCGCCTGCCGATCTACCTGCGCAGCCTCCTCGAGCTGAGCCCGCAGACCCCCACCGTGAGCAGCGAGCAGCTCGCCGAGTCGGCGGGCGTGAACGCCGCCAAGGTCCGCAAGGACCTGTCGTACCTGGGCAGCTACGGGACCCGCGGCGTGGGCTACGACGTCGAGTACCTCCTCGAGCACATGCGCCGGGCCCTGGGGATGACCCAGGACTGGCCGGTGGTCATCGTCGGCATCGGCAACCTCGGGGCCGCCCTCGCCAACTACGGCGGCTTCGGAAGCCGGGGCTACCCGGTCGCGGCCCTCGTCGACGCCGATCCCACCGTGGTCGGCACCCGCTTCGGCGACCTCGTGGTCCGCCACGCCGACGAGCTCGCCGACGTCGTGTCCGAGGCGCAGATCGCGATCGGCGTCATCACCACGCCGGCCGGCGCCGCCCAGGCAGTGGCCGACGCGCTCGTCGAGGCCGGCGTCCGCTCGATCCTGAACTTCGCCCCGACCGTCATCGCCGTGCCCGAGGACGTGTCGCTCCGCAAGGTCGACCTCGCCGTCGAGATGCAGATCCTCAGCTTCTACCAGCGCCACGCCTCGACTTCGTCGAGGTAGGCCTTCCTCGGCTGCGCCTCGGAACGCCCGGGTACCGTCCCTCCGTGCCCGTCGACGGTCCCCAGTACCCGATCAACCTGGTGCTGCGGGGCCGTTCGGTGCTCGTGGTCGGGGGCGGGCCGGTGGCCGCCCAGAAGGTCGAGGGCCTGCTCGAGGGTGGCGCCGACACCGTGCTGGTGGTGGCGCCGGCGGTCACCGAGGAGATCGCCCGGCTCGAGGCCGGCGCGCTGGTGCGCGTGGAGCGTCGCAGGTACGCGAGCCCGGAGGCCGCGCGGCACCGGCTGGTGGTCACCGCCACCAGCGACCGCGACGTGAACCACCAGGTGTTCCTCGACGCCGAGGCCGCGGGCGTGTGGGTGAACTCCGCCGACGACCCGGCCAACTGCACCTTCACGCTGCCGGCCCGGGTGCGGCGCGGACCCATCCTCGTCACCCTCGCCACGGGGGGTCACAGCCCCGCCCTGGCCACCTGGTTGCGGCGGCGATTCGAAAGGGAGTTCGGTCCGGAATACGATGCGCTGCTGGAGATCCTCTCCGTGGAGAGGGAATCCATCAAGGCCCAGGGACGTTCCACGGAGGGACTGCCCTGGCAGGAGGCCCTGGACCGGGGCCTGCTCGACCTGCTGCGGGCCGACCGCCACCAGGAAGCAGTGGAGCTGCTGAGAACATGCCTGTCGTCGTCATCGGGGTGAACCACCGCACGGCACCCCTCGAGGTGCTCGAGGCGATGGCCGTCGGCGACGCCGCGATGGGCAAGACGCTGCACGCCCTGCGCACCAAGGAGCACGTCTCCGAGGCCGTGGTGCTCTCGACGTGCAACCGCACCGAGGTCTACGCCGTCGCCGAGAAGTTCCACGGTGGCTACGCCGACGTCCGGGCGGTGCTGTCCGAGCTCACGTTCCTCGACCCTGAGGACTTCGCCGACCACCTCTACGTGCACCACGACGCCGCCGCCGTCGCCCACCTCTTCGAGGTCGTGTCCGGGCTCGACTCCGCCGTGCTCGGCGAGCACGAGATCCAGGGCCAGGTGAAGACGGCGTGGGAGCGGGCGCAGCGCGAGGACGCCGCCGGCAGCACCCTCAACCTGCTCTTCCGCCACGCCCTCGAGGCCGGCAAGCGGGCCCGCAGCGAGACCGGCATCGGCCAGGGCACCGCCTCGGTCTCCTACGCCGCCGTCGCCATGGCCGGCCAGCACCTCGGCACCCTCGCCGGCCGCCGGGCCCTGGTCCTCGGCGCCGGCGACATGGGGTCCTCGATGGCCGAGTCGCTCGCCGCCGCCGGCGTCGCCGACCTCGTCATCGCCAACCGCACCCACGCCCGGGCCCGGGCCCTCGCCACCGCCACCGGCGGGCGGGCCGTGCGCTTCGCCGACCTCGGCCGCGAGCTCGTCGACGCCGACGTCGTGCTCACCTCCACCGGTGCCTCGTCCGTGCTGCTCACCCGGTCCGAGGTCGAGACGGCCATGGCCGAGCGTGGCGGTCTGCCGCTGCTGCTCGTCGACATCGCGGTGCCCCGCGACATCGAGCCCGCCGTGGCCGAGGTCCCCGGCGTCACCGTGCTCGACATGGACGCCATCGGCGCCTTCGCCGACCGCGGCCTGTCCGAGCGCCGCCGGGAGATCGACGCCGTCCGGGCCATCCTCGACGAGGAGCTCGAGCGCTTCCGCGCCGCCACCTCCGCACGCGAGATCGCCCCGGTCATCGTCGCCCTGCGCGACGCCGCCGAGGCGGCCCGGGTCGCCGAGGTCGAGCGGGTCCGCGCCCGTCTCGGCGACCTCGACGAGGTGCAGCTCGCCGCCGTCGAGCAGCTCACCCAGGGCCTCGTCGCCAAGCTGCTGCACCGCCCCACCGTGGCGCTGCGCGAGGCCGCCGGGTCGGCCAAGGGCGAGCGCCTCGTCCAGGCCCTCCGCGACCTCTACGACCTCGACTGACGGCCCTCGCCGGCCGGGGCCCCGCCCGTCGGAGACCGCGGCCGCACGGTTTCCCGCTGCTGGCGCGCCTGCGTACCGTCCCTTCCCGTGAAGCTGCGCGCCGCCACCCGCTCGTCACCGCTGGCGCGCTGGCAGACCGACCACGTCGCCGCCCTGCTGCGCGCCGCCCACCCCGGGCTGGAGGTGGAGCCGGTGCTGCTGACCTCGTCGCCCGACCGCGACCTGTCGACCCCGATCTCCGAGCTCGGCGGCAAGGGCCTGTTCGCCAAGGAGGTCCAGGAGGCGGTCCTCGACGGGCGGGCCGACCTGGCCGTGCACTCCGCCAAGGACCTGCCGTCCGAGACGGTGCCCGGCCTCGTCCTCGCCGCCGTGCCCCAGCGCGGCGACGCCCGCGACGTCCTCGTCGGCTCCACCCTGATCGACCTGCCCGTCGCCGCCGTGGTCGCCACCGGGTCGAACCGGCGGCGGGTCCAGCTCCAGGACCTGCGCCCCGACCTGCGCTTCGTCGAGCTGCGCGGGAACATCCAGCGCCGCGTCGCCACCGCCGGCACCGTGGTCGAGGGCGGCCCGCTCGCCGGTGCGACCGTCACCGCCGTGATCGCCGCCGGCGTCGCCCTGCTCCGCCAGGACCTCGAGGACCGCATCGGCGACTGGCTGCCCGACTACGTGATGACCCCCCAGGTCGGCCAGGGCGCACTCGGCATCGAGTGCCGTGCCGACGACGAGGCCACCATCGAGGCGCTGCGGGCCATCGAGCACGCGCCGAGCCGGCGCCGGGTCGACGCCGAGCGCTCGTTCCTGGTCGCCCTCGGCGGCGACTGCGACCTGCCCGCCGGCGCCCACGCCACCCTCGCCGACCCCGACGACGCGACCGCCGAGATCACCCTCCGCGTGGTGGTCGGCGCCGACGACGGCTCCCGGCTCGAGCGGGCGGTCCTCACCGGCACCGACCCGGCCCGCATCGGCGCCGACGCCATCGCCCTCCTCCCGGTCGACGAGCTGCTCACCGACCGCCGCTGACGTCGCGTCCCGGGGCCGGGGACCCGGAGGCCCTGCTCCGCCGGCGTCCTGGAGCAGGCCCCACCCACCCCTCGCGTTCTGGCAGCCCTCGCGGAACACCGGGGGATCGGCGTCA
>DASUEE010000120.1:0-7011 GCA_036275235.1 Acidimicrobiales bacterium
CCGATGGCGACGAGCACGTCGACGGCGTCCCGCGCGACGACGGCACCCTCGGACAGGAGCTGGTTCGTGCCGGCGGACTGCTCGGCGAGGACGGGACCGGGCACCGCCAGCACGGGGCGGTCGCGCTCGAGCGCCGCCGCCACCGTGGACAGCGAGCCGCCCCGAGCACGCGACTCCACGACGACGACGGCGAGCCCGAGGGCGGCGATCACCCGGTTGCGTGCCGGGAAGCGCCATCGCTCGGGCGGGCGTCCGAGCGCCGCTTCGCTGAGGAGGAGGCCGACCTCGCCGACCTCGGCCCAGAGCCGGGCGTGGCGGCGCGGGTAGACGTGGTCGAGCCCGCTCCCCACGACCCCCACCGGGCGGCCGCCGGCGGCGAGCACGCCCCGGTGGGCGGCACCGTCGATGCCGAGGGCGAGCCCGGACACGACGACGACGCCGGCCGCCGTCAGGTCGGCGCCGAGCCGGCCGGCCACGGCGGCCCCCGCGCCCGTGCACCTCCGGGTGCCGACGACCGACACCGCCGGCACCTCGAGCAGCCCGAGGTCTCCGCGGGCGAAGAGGACCTCCGGCGGCTCCGGGTCGACGGCGAGCACCGCCGGCCACGCCGCGTCGTCCGGGAGCAGCACCGCGACGCCGGCATCCCGGTGGCGCCGCAGCACCTCCGCGGGATCGAGGCCGGCGGCCGCCCCGCGCAGCAGCTGGACGAGTTCGGCGTGCCCGGCGCCGGCGCGCAGGTCGACGTCGGCGAGGCGCCCCTCACGCACGAGGTTCCACGCCCGCTCCGCCCCGCCGGCGTGGTCGAGCAGCGCCCGCATCCGGGCCGGTCCGACCTTGGGCAGCGAGGCCAGGGCGGCGAAGGCGGCGCGGGGCTCCTCGGTGCTCACGACGCCATCCCCAGCGCGCCGACGCCCTCGGTGGTGCGCAGCGCCAGGGCGACCGCGACCTCGGCCTCGTCGAGCGGGGCGTCGCGCCCGTCGAGGTCGGCGGCGGTGAGGGCGACCCGCCGGATGCGGTGGACGCCGCGACCCGAGAGGCGCCCCGTGCGCACCAGCGCCTCGAGCATCCGCCGAGCCGCCGGCGTGAGCGCCGCCTCCCGCTCGAGCGCCGCGCCCGGCAGGTCGGCGTTGCAGCGCACGCCGCGCTCGGCGGCTCGGGCCCGGGCGGCGAGCACGCGCCGGGCCACCACCGCCGTGGGCTCGCCGGGCTCCCCGCCGAGGAGGTCTCCCGGCTCGGGGCGGTCGACCTCGAGGCGCAGGTCGAAGCGGTCGAGCAGCGGCCCCGACAGCCGGCGCACGTAGCGGCTGCGGGAAGCGTCGGAGCAGCGGCACCCGCCGGGCGCCGGTCCGCACGGGCACGGGTTGGTGGCACCCACGAGCTGGAAGCGCGCCGGGTAGGCGACGCTGGCCCGGGCACGGCTCACCCGGACCACGCCCTCCTCCAGCGGTTGGCGCAGGGCGTCGAGCACGCTGGGCGGGAACTCACCCAGCTCGTCGCAGAACAGCACGCCCCGGTGCGCGCACGACACCTCCCCGGGGCGCATGGCGGCGGTGCCGCCGCCGATGAGGGACACCGCCGACGCGGTGTGGTGCGGTGCCCGGAAGGGTGGGCGCCGCAGCAGGCCACCGAGACCGGTGAGGCCGGCGGCGGAGTGGATCTGGGTGACCTCCAGCGCCTCCTCGTCGGCCAGCTCCGGGAGAAGGCCGGGGAGTCGGGTGGCGAGGAGGGTCTTGCCGGCGCCGGGCGGGCCGGTCAGCAGCAGGTGGTGGCCACCGGCGGCGGCGATCTCGACCGCTCGACGCCCGAGGGCCTGGCCCCGCACGTCGGCCAGGTCGGGTGGCGGCGGCGGGAGCGGCACCACGACGTCGGGCGGGTCGGGCCAGGGGCGCTCGGCCTTCAGGGCGGCCACGACGTCGCCGAGGGTGCCCGCCGCCCGGACCTCGAGGCCCCGGACCACGCCGGCCTCGGGCGCGGCCGCCGTGGCGACCACCACCCCGCGCACCTCACCGCGCAGGCCGGCGACGAGCGGCACGGTGCCGCGCACCGAGCGCACGGTCCCGTCGAGCCCGAGCTCGCCGAGGAAGCCCCACCCGTCGACGGCCTCCTGGGGCACGAAGCCGTGGGCGACGAGGACGCCGACGGCCACGGCGAGGTCGAGGCCGGTGCCGAGCTTGGGGACCGAGGACGGGGCCAGGTTCACGGTGATGCGGCGCATCGGCCACTCGATGTCGCTCGACAGCACGGCCGCCCGGACGCGGTCGCGCGCCTCGCGGCACGCGGCGTCGGGGAGGCCGACGAGCGACAGCGACGGCAGACCGCCGCCGACGTGGACCTCGACGCGGACGAGGTGGCCGGTGACGCCGAGAAGCGTGGCGGCGGTGACGGATGCGAGCACGGGATCCCTCCAACAGGTGCGGAGCGGATGGCCGTGCGCCGGCGCATCGAGCGGACCGGCGTGCCGGTCGACGGGGATGAACATACACCGGACCCGCTGACAGCGGGTCCGGTGCGCGTGGCCTACCGGCCGCGGAAGTCGGGCTCGCGCTTCTCGAGGAAGGCCGCGAAGGCGTCGGCGGTGTCCTTCGACGCCAGCGTGATGGTCTGCGCCATGGCCTCGGCCTCCAGGGCCTCGTGGAGGCTGCGCGAGTGCGAGTCGTCGAGGAGCCGCTTCGAGAGCGACAGGGCGATCGGCGGGCCGGCCGCGAGCCGCTCGGCCCAGCCCTGCACGAACCCGTCGAGCTCGGCGTCCGGCACGACCCGGTTCAGCAGGCCGAAGTCGTCGGCGTCGGCAGCCGAGAGGATGTCGGCGAAGAACGCCAGCTCCTTGGCCTTCTGGAGGGGCACGAGGCGGGGCAGGAGCCACGACGCGCCGCCGTCGAGCGCCAGGCCCCGCTTGGCGAAGATCATGGAGAACCGGGCGGACTCGCCGGCCACCACGAGGTCGCACCCGAGGGCCAGCGAGCACCCGGCGCCGGCGGCCACGCCGGGGACCTTGGCGATGGTGGGCTGGGGCAGGTCGTGCAGGGCCTGCATGGCCCGCCCGACGTCTCGCATGGCGGTGAGCTGGTGCGGCCGCTCGGCGCCCGTGTCGAGCCAGAGGTCGGCACCGGAGCAGAAGTCTCCGCCGGCACCGGTGACGACCACGACGTGGTCGCGCCGGGGGTTGCGCGCGACCTCCTCGAAGATCGACGCCAGCTCCACCCACTGGTCGGGGTCGACCGCGTTCTTCTTCTCCGCCTTGTTCAGCGTGACGGTGACGATCCCGCCGTCGCGCTCGACGAGGAGCGTCTCCATGGCGGGCGACCATAGTGTTCGGGCGATGGGCCTCAACCCGTACCGACCCCAGAAGCAGCGGCGCAGCGACCTCGTCTTCGTCGCCGCCGGCCTGATCGTCGCCGTGCTCCTGGTGCTCTGGGCGTTCTTCGGCTGAGCCGACGCTCAGAAGCAGCCCTCGTACACCTCGACCTGGCCGGCGAGGATCCCGACGACGTCGAAGCGCAGCACGGGGGCCCGGGTGCCGGTGTCGGCGCAGAACCGCGATGCGAGGCGCCGGATGCGGCGCTGCTTGGCCGGCGTCACGGCCTCCGCCGGGTGGCCGAAGCGGTCGCTCGCACGTGTCTTGACCTCCACGAAGGCGAGGACGTCGCCGCGGCGCACCACCAGGTCGAGCTCGCCGTCGCCGCAGCGCCAGTTCCGGGCGACCACCTCGTAGCCCATGGCCTCGTAGCGGCGGGCGGCGCGGCGCTCACCCGAGCTGCCGAGGCGCTGGCGGGCGACGGTCACGACGGCGGGCGGGTCAGCCCGGGCCCTTGCGGAACGACTCGAGGTCGATGTCGGCCTTGGGGAGCTCCTCGATGTTGACGTCCTTGAACGTCACGATCTGGACCCGCGACACGAACCGGCTGGAGCGGTACATGTCCCAGACCCAGGCGTCGCGCAGCTCGAGCTCGACGTACGGGGAGCCGCCGGCATCGTGCACGGTGCGCTGCACCTCGTTCGCCAGGTAGAAGCGCCGCTCGGTCTCGACCACGTAGGCGAACGTGGGGCTGACGTCCTTGTACTCCCGGTACAGCTGGAGCTCGATGTCGGCTTCGTAGGCCTCGAGGTCGTCCGCGCTCACGGTGGCGCACGCTACCGCGCACCCCCCGACAGCGAGCCGCCTCAGAGCCAGGCCACGCGGGTGGGCGGCCACACCCGTGCGATCGCCCGGCCGACCACGTCGTCGGTGTCCACCGGCCCGAAGCGCCGGCTGTCCTTGGAGTTGCGGCGGCTGTCCCCCATCACGAAGACCTGCCCCTCGGGCACGGCGATCGGCGGGAAGTCGTCGATGACCACCGAGGAGTCGAGGTAGGGCTCGCGCAGCGGCCGCCCGTCGATGAGGACCCGCCCGCCGGCACCCGACACCTGCTCGCCGGGGAGGCCCACGACCCGCTTGATCAGCTCGCGCCCCCGGGGCTGCACCACCCCGAGCGCCTCGAGCGCCTCCCGTGCCAGCCGCAACGGCAGCAGCGAACGGTCGGGCTCCTCGAGCACGGTGGGGTCGTCGAACACGACGACGTCGCCCCGCCGCGGCTCGTGGAGCTCGTACGCGAGCCGGGACACCACCACCCGGTCACCCGTGACCAGCTGGGGCTCCATCGACTCCGACGGGATGAAGAACGCCTGCGCGAGGAACGCCTTCACCACCAGGGCGATCAGCGCCGCCAGCAGGAGCAGCAGCGGGATCTCGAGCAGGGAGCGGACCGGACCCGCGTGGCGGTCCGGTGGGCGCAGCGGCGGCAGCTCGTCGGCCTCGGGCCGGGCCGCCGCCCAGGGCCACTCGATCAGAACTCGCGCTTCTCCTTGACCTTCGCCCGCTTCCCGACGCGATCGCGCAGGTAGTAGAGCTTCGCCCGGCGGACGTCGCCGCGGGTGACGACCTCGATCTTGGCCACGGTGGGGGTGTGGAGCGGGAAGGTGCGCTCGACGCCGACGCCGTTGGAGAGCTTGCGGACCGTGTACGTCTCGCGGACGCCGGAGCCCTGGCGCTTGATGACGACGCCCTTGAACTGCTGGACCCGCTCCTTGTTGCCCTCGACCACCCGCACGTGCACGTTCAGGGTGTCGCCAGGGCCGAAGTGCGGGATGTCGTCGCGGAGGTTCTGGCGATCGACGAGGTCGGTCTGCTGCATGATCAGGGCTTCCTCGGAGTCGGGTGGGCGTGCGCGGCCGAGCCGGCGCAGCGAACGAGCCAGTGTAGGGGCGGGCCCGCGGGCGCGGCCAACCCGCGCCGTCAGCGGTGGGTGTCGGGGTCGGGGATGATCGCCCGGACCTGGGCGAGCAGGTGGAACTCCGACAGGATCCGCTCGTCGTCGCGGGTCAGCGGGCGCGCGGCGAGCAGGTCGGGGCGGTGGGCCGCGGTGCGGACCAGCGCCTGGGCGTGGCGCCAGCGGGCCACGCGCCCGTGGTCGCCCGAGCGGAGCACCTCGGGAACCTCGTGGCCACGGAACTCGGCGGGCCGCGTGTACTGCGGGTACTCGAGCAGGCCGTGCGAGAAGGACTCCTCGTCGGCGGACGTGTCGTTCCCCATCACGCCGGGCACGAGGCGGCCCACGGCCTCGAGCACCACCATCGCCGCGACCTCTCCCCCGGCGAGCACGTAGTCACCGATCGACAGCTCGCCGTCGCACCAGTGGTCGATCACCCGCTGGTCGATGCCCTCGTAGCGGCCGCAGAGCAGGGAGAAGCCGTCGCCGACCGCCAGGTCGTGCGCCATCGCCTGGTCGAAGCGCCGGCCGCCGGGGCCGAGCACGTACAGCGGCCGGGGCGGGTCGACGGCCTCGATGGCGCCCACGAGGGGCTCGGGCATCAGGACCATGCCCGCCCCACCGCCGAAGGGGGCGTCGTCGACGCTGCGGTGCGGGTCGGCGGCGGTCGAGCGCAGGTCCCGGGCGTTGACCTCCAGCAGCTCCCGCTCCTGCGCCTTGCCCAGGAGGCTCTGGGACGCGAAGCCCTCGACGAGCTCGGGGAAGATGGTGAAGACGTCGACGCGCAGCGTCATGGGGCGTCGGGATCGAACAGGCCCTCGGGCGGGTCGATCTCGATGTCGTCGCCGACGTCGACCACGAACGGCAGGGGCACGAGCTGGCCGCGGTCCAGCTCGAGCAGGTCGTGCGCGGGGTTGTCGACCACCGACGTGCAGACGCCGACGGAGGTGCCGTCGGCGAGCACGACCCGCTTGCCGACGAGGTCGTGGACGAACCAGACGTCGGGGTCCTCGACGGGCTCGGCGCGCAGCGCGAGCCCGTGGAGCGGTTCGACGTCCTCGCGGGACGAGAACCCCTCGAAGCGGACCCGCCAGCGGTGCTGGTGCGGATGGGCCTCCACCACGGTGAGCGGCCCGCGGTCGGTCTCGAGGACCGACCCCGGGTCGAGGCGCTCGTGGCGGTCGGTGATCAGGGCGACGATGACCTCGCCCTTCAGCCCGTGGGGCTTGGCGATCCTGCCGACCTCGAGCAACGGGGCGTCGCTAATCGGCGAACTCCACGTCGACCTCGACGCCGTCCTTGGCGGCGGCGGCGCGCACGACGGCGCGGATGGCCTGCGCGGTGCGGCCCCGGCGGCCGATGACCCGTCCGGTGTCGCCATCGCCGACGGTGACCACCAGCTCGACGCGGTCGCCGGCGTCGTCGACCTCGACCGACACCTCGTCGGGCTGGGAGACGATGGAGCGGCAGATGAACTCGCAGACGGCGACCGCGGTGGCCGCCGTGCCGGCGTCGTCGCTCACGACTCCGAGCCGGCGCCGACCTCGGCGGGCGCCTGCTTGTGGAACTGCTCGGCGCCGGCGGGCAGCGGCTCGCCCTTGGCCTGCGCGATCGCACCCGAGAGCGTGAGGAGCTTGCCGACGGTCTCGGTGGGCTGGGCGCCGTTCTTGAGCCAGTGCACGGCTCGCTCGTTGTCGACCTTGATCACCGAGGGATCCCGGCGGGCGTCGTAGTGCCCGATGATCTCGATGAACCGACCGTCGCG
>DASUEE010000121.1:0-5550 GCA_036275235.1 Acidimicrobiales bacterium
TGCGTGTCGGCGGCGGCGAAGGCCGGCGACCAGGCGGCGAAGGACGCCTGCCCGAAGGGCGGGGCGAAGGGCACGCCCGGGAAGGGCCGCTCGGGCGAGGCGCCGGGGCACGGCGGCCAGGCGCCCGGCCGCCCCGCCGAGGCGGGTCCGCACCCGAACGCCGACACGAGCGACTGCAAGGGCAAGCCGGCCTGGGCGGGCGAGAAGCGCAAGCCCACGCCGGAGGAGCGAGCGGCACGCGAGGCGTGCCCCGACGACGACGCCGAGGACGCCGCCGAGCGCGAGCGCGAGGGGGCCGAGGAGCAGCGCGAGGCTCCGTCCGCCGAGCCGGCCGTCCCCGCCGAGCCGGCCAGGCCGCCCGCCGCCCCGCCGGCCGAGCCGCCGGCGGTCGACCCGGCCACGCCGGCGGAACCCGCCGAACCCGCCCCGGTCCCCGAGGGCTGAGCCGACCACGCCGAGCGACGTGCGGACGGATCGAGCCCACGAGGGCGTCCGGCGTCCACACGTCGTCCTCGGGCGATGACCCGTGGACGGATCAGGACGGATCAGGACCGATCGGCCCGGATCCGCCCACGCATCGCGCCGGCATCGGACGCCGGCTCAGGGGTCGACGACGCCGATCCCCAGCTCCCGCCGGGCGCGCCACTCGGCGCGGACCTCGAAGGAGATGCGCCGGTACGCGCCCCGGTGGCCGTGGCGCCGCAGCCGCCAGCGCAGGTACTCCGCGAGGTAGCGCCACAGGAAGCGCGCCCGTCCCAGCTCGTGGAACTGGAGCACGTGCTCGTACTCGTGGCGGCGGAGGCGCTCGCTCGGGGTCACGCCCCGCCGCACGAAGACGGTCCGGCCCAGGGTGGTGGCGTCGGCGCCGGGCGCGGCGAGGCCGCGCACCCAGCGGACCTCGTCGATGGTGGGCGGCGTCCGCCGGCGCACGAGCGGCCGCCCGGGCGCCCTAGAAGAGGGCGGCGCTGAGCTTCTTGCGGTACTCGGCCGTGCGGGGGTCGGCCGGGCCCATCAGCTCGAGCGTGTCGAGGAACTCCTGCTTGGCGTCCTCGTCGACCTTCACCTTGGCGAGCAGCCCATCGAGCACGGACTCCACGTCGGCGGGCACGTCGGGGTTCGCCGACCGGGCCTGGGCGGCGAGGTGGCGGGTGGCCTCGGTCTCGGGGATGCGGGCGACCAGCTCGAGCACCTCGGCCTTGCCCTCGGGCGTGCCCTGCTCGATGAGCAGGGTGCCGAGGGAGACGATGGCCTGCTCGTCGTCGGGGGCCAGCTCGAGCGCCCGGCGCAGGGATCCCTCGTCGCCGGCCGCGATCAGCTGGGCGACCTCGGACTCCTCCGCCGAGGGCATGATGCGCTCGACGAAGGCGCGGACCTGGTCCTCGGGCAGGGCGCCGATGAAGCCGTCGACCACCTGGCCGTCGCGCAGTGCGTAGACGGCGGGGATCGACTGCACCTGGAAGGCACGGGCGACGCCGGGGTTCGAGTCGACGTCGACCTTCGCCAGCACCACCTTCCCGTCGGTGGCGTCGACGACCCGCTCGATGATCGGGCCGAGCGTCTTGCACGGCCCGCACCACTCGGCCCACAGGTCGACCACCACGGTGACCTGCGTCGAGCGGTCGATCACGTCGGCCTGGAAGGTCTGGTCGGTCACGTCGACGTACGGCATGGCCGAAAACCTATCGGCGGGTCCGTTCCCGCCCCCACGACGGCCCTTCCTCGTGGACGACCCGCCGTCGGTAGGTTGCGCCCACCGACCGACGAAGACCGAGGAGGCGCCGTGGGCGACGTGCAGGGGATCGACGCGCAGGCCGTGACCGCCTGGTACGAGGCGAACGTGCCTGGCACGGTCGCGCCGCTCGACTTCCACCTCGTCGCCGGCGGGCACTCGAACCTCACCTACGTCGTGACCGACGCCGCCGGCCGCCGCACCGTGCTGCGCCGTCCCCCGCTGGGCCAGGTGCTGGCCAGCGCGCACGACATGGGGCGCGAGCACCGCATCATCGCCGCGCTGCACCCCACCGACATCCCGGTGGCACCGCCGCTCGGGTACGTCCCCGACGACTCCGTCAACGGTGCGCCGTTCTACGTCATGGACTTCGTCGACGGCCACGTGCTGCGCACGCGCGAGGAGGCGATGGGCCTCGACCCTGCGGCCCGCATGCGCTGCGGCGACTCCCTCGTCGAGATCCTCGCCCGGATCCACGCCGTCGACGTCGACGCCGTCGGGCTCGGCGACCTCGGCCGCAAGGACGGCTACGTCGAGCGGCAGCTCAAGCGCTGGTACGGCCAGTGGGAGAAGTCGAAGACCCGCGAGCTCCCGCAGATCGACGAGGTCCACCGCGTCCTCAGCGCCGACGTGCCCGAGCAGGGCCCCGCCGCGATCGTCCACGGCGACTACCGGCTCGACAACTGCATGGTCGACGACCGCGGAGACGTCATCGCCGTCCTCGACTGGGAGCTGTGCACCCTGGGCGATCCGCTCGCGGACGTGGGGCTGCTGATGGTGTACTGGAACGAGCGCGGTGACAGCGCCGTCACCCTCGGGGCGCCGACCACGGCCGAGGGCATGCGCACCCGCCAGGAGATGCTCGACCGCTACGCCGCCGCCTCGGGCCGCGACCTGTCGCGCATCGACTACTACGTCGCCTTCGGGTACTGGAAGCTGGCCTGCATCGTCGAGGGCGTCTACGCCCGCTACATCGGGGGGTCGATGGGGCAGCGGGAGGACGACGACTTCGACGTGTTCAAGGTCCAGGTGGAGACGCTCGCTGCGCAGGCAGCGGCCGCCGTCGAGCGGTTGCGCTGATGGCGCTCTACGAGCTGCACGAGCGCCCCGACCTCGAGTCGCCCGTGCTGCTCGTGGCGCTCGAGGGATGGATCGACGCCTCCGGCGCCGCCGCCCAGGCCATGGAGGCCATCGCGAGCCAGTCCGACCTCGTGCACGTCGCGACCTTCGACGCCGACGCCCTGCTCGACTTCCGGGCCCGCCGCCCGATCCTGCACCTCGTCGACGGGGTGCACCGGGGCCTGACCTGGCAGACGATCGAGCTGCACGCCGCCTCTGCACCCGACGGCACGGACGTCCTGCTGCTCACCGGCGTCGAGCCCGACCACGCGTGGCACGCGTTCAGCGACGCCGTGGTCGACCTCGGCCTCGAGCTGGGCTGCCGCATGCTGGTGGGCCTCGGGGCGTACCCGGCGGCGACGCCGCACACCCGACCGGTCCTGCTGTCCACCACCGCCTCCACCGAGGACCTGGCCCTGCAGGGCGGGATGGTGCGAGGCACCCTCGACGTGCCCGGCGGCATCGAAGCCGTGCTCGAGCACCGCTTCGCCGCCCTCGGCCTGCCGGCCGTCGGGGTGTGGGCGCAGGTGCCCCACTACGTCGCGGCGATGCGCTACCCGGCGGCGGCGGCCCGGCTCGTGGAGAGCGTGAACCTCCTCGCGGGCACCACGTTCGCCACCGCCGCCCTCGCCGTGGAGGTGGCCGACATGCGATCGCGCATCGACGAGCTCGTCGGCCAGAACCCCCAGCACCAGTCGATGATCCACCAGCTGGAGGCGGCGTACGACGCGTCGCTGGAGGAGCTCGCCGACCAGCAGGGTCTCACCGGACCGCTCCCGTCGGGCGACGAGCTGGCCGAGGAGCTGCAGCGGTTCCTGCGCGAGCAGGGCGATTGAGCCCTACTTGACCGATCGGTCAAGTTCGGTCAGCATGCCGCCATGAAGATCGACGGGGGCATCGGGCTCGACCTCGAGAAGGCCGCACAGCAGGCGATGGACGCCGAGGAGTTCGGCTACGACGGGGTGTGGGTGCCCGAGACCTCGCGCGACCCGTTCCTGCCCCTGCTGCTCGCCGCCGAGCACACCGAGCGCCTCGAGATCGGCACGTCGATCGCCGTCGCCTTCGCCCGCTCCCCCATGACGCTCGCGAACACGGCGTACGACCTCACGCAGTACTCGAAGGGTCGCTTCATCCTCGGCCTCGGCAGCCAGATCAAGCCGCACATCACGAAGCGCTTCTCGATGGAGTGGTCGAAGCCGGCGGCCCGCATGCGCGAGCTGGTGCTCGCGATGCACGCCATCTGGGACTCCTGGATGACCGGCGCCAAGCTCGACTTCCGCGGCGACTTCTACACCCACACCCTGATGACGCCGTTCTTCAACCCGGGTCCGCACGAGCACGGCCTGCCCCGGGTGTTCCTCGCCGGGGTCGGCCCGCTGATGACCGAGGTCGCGGGCGAGGTGTGCGACGGCTTCTTCTGCCACGGCTTCACCACCGAGCGCTACCTGCGCGAGGTCACGCTGCCGGCGCTCGAGGAGGGTCGCCGCAAGGCCGGCAAGACCATGCAGGGCTTCGAGGTCTGCGGGCCCAGCTTCGTCGTGACCGGCAGCAACGAGCAGGAGCTCGAGGCGGCCAAGGTCGGCACCCGCCAGCAGATCGCGTTCTACGGCTCCACCCCGGCCTACCGCCCGGTGCTCGAGCTGCACGGCTGGGGGGACCTGCAGACGGAGCTGAACCTGCTGTCGAAGGAGGGGCGCTGGGACGACATGGGCACGCTCATCGACGACGAGATCCTGAACACGTTCGCGGTCGTCGGGGAGCCCGAGCAGATCGGGCCCGAGCTCCAGAAGCGCTACGGCGACGTGATCTCCCGCATCAGCTTCTACGCCCCCTACGCCGCCGACCGGGACCGCTGGCGCCGGGTGCTCGACGACATCAAGGGCTGACCCGCCGGCTGCTCACGCGTTGAGCAGGAGCAGCAGGCCGGCGACCGTGTAGACGACCATCACGGCGAGCAGCGGGTACTGGCTGCGCACCGCCGTGCGGTGCGTCCAGCGCTCGACCGCGCGGTCGTGGGCGGCCACGACGCCGGCCACGTGGCCGATGACGATGGCGGCCACCTGCACGTAGGCGATCTGGTCCGGCGTGACCACCGTGTAGTCGATGCGGTCGCCGGCCGTGCCGAACAGGTCCCAGCCCTCGCCGAACGGGTCGGACAGCAGGGCGAGGAAGCCCTGCCCCTCGAAGACCAGCAGCGAGAAGTAGTGGGCGATCGTGTACCCGAGTGCGATCGGCACGAGGGTCGGCGCCCACCGGTCGGCCTGGACGGCCAGGTCCACGTCGTCGTCGGCGAGGCGTCCCACCATCCGCACGGCGACGAGGTAGGCGAGCGCCACGGTGGCGATCGTGAGCAGCAGCCCGACCGTGTTCACCGCGGTCAGCTCCCACTCCCGCCGGCCGCCGGCCACGTCGGCCCACCGCTGCGTGCGGGTGACGCCGTCGAACGTCGTGCCGCCCAGCACGACGAGGACCACGGCCAGCGTCCCGGGACGGACCTGCACGGTCGCGAGGCCTGCGCCCGGCGCTCGGAGCCGGAGCCGTCCGCCGTCGTCGCGGTGGATCGGGGCCAGCGCGGCGAGCAGGGAGAACAGGACGGCGAACCCGTCGCCGATCCGCACCCAGCCGGCGCCGAACCGGGCGGCGCCGACCAGCACCACGACCGAGTAGGCGCCGAGGAAGAGCGCCACCGCCGTGAGCGACGC